>JARRNW010000290.1:0-4899 GCA_037384565.1 Candidatus Thiodiazotropha sp. | reverse complement strand
GCCTTGCCCAACCTCTTCGGGCAGGACCCCTCCATCGAAATCTCCGCCAGCCGCGACGCGGTGATCGACCAAGCCACCGCGACCCGAATTCGCGACGCCCTGTCTGAAGATCAGATCACCCCCAAGGGAACGGAAATCCGCGATAAAAAGCTCCTGGTACGTTTTAACAAGTCCGAAGACCAGTTGCGTGCGATGGACCGTATCACGACCACCCTGGGGGACAACTATACGGCTGCCCTGACGCTTTCGCCGGATCTGCCTGACTGGTTGAGGGCCCTGGGGGCCGAGCCCATGTATCTGGGGTTGGATCTGCGGGGCGGTATCTATGTCCTCATTGATGTGGATATGGAGACCGCCCTCCAACAGGCCGCAGAACGTTACAGCGATGACATCCGGACCCTGCTGCGTGAGAAACGCGTACACGGGGTACGCATCACCCGGGATGGAGAGATTGTGGTGCTGAAGATGGAAAAGGTCGCCACCCGGGATGAAGTCGCCAACCTGGTGGGCAACGAGTTTCGCTCCCTGAATCTGGAGGAAGTGGATGAGGCGGACGGATTTCTGTTGAAACTGAGCCTGTCTCCCAAGGAGCGCCAGGATGTGCAGAAGTTCGCTCTGCAGCAGAACATCACCACCCTGCGCAATCGGGTCAACGCCCTGGGCGTCTCCGAACCCTCGATTCAGCAGCAGGGTCTACGGCGCATCGTGGTACAGCTGCCGGGTGCTCAGGATCCGGCCAAGATCAAGGAGATTCTCGGCGCGACCGCGACCCTGGAATATCGTCTGGTAGACACCGAACACAGCGTCATGGACGCGGTGAATGGCCGGGTGCCCATTGGCTCATCCCTTTACCATGAGCGGGACGGCCAGGCGATTCTGTTGAAGAAACGGGTCATCGTCACCGGTAACCAGATCGTCGATGCCTCATCCGGCCTCGATCAGCAGAACGGTACCCCCGCGGTATTCGTCAGTCTCGACGGGGTGGGCGCCAAGCGTATGCGCAACATGACCACGGAAAACGTGGGTCGGCCCATGGCAGTGGTATTCATCGAAAACCGTCCAGTCACCCACGTGGTGGATGGTAAAACCGTGAAGACCACCCAAAAGGTCGAGGAGGTCATCTCGGTGGCCACCATCCGGGAACCCTTCGGTAAGCGATTCCAAACCACTGGCCTGGACAGCACCGAAGAGGCCCACGATCTGGCGCTGCTGCTGCGTGCGGGCGCTCTGGCGGCCCCCATCGAGATCGTCGAGGAACGCACCATCGGTCCCAGTCTCGGTCAGGATAGTATCGATCAGGGCTTCAAGTCAGTGGTGATCGGGATGCTGCTGGTGATACTCTTCATGGCGGCCTACTACCGGGTCTTCGGCCTGGTGGCCGATCTGGCGCTGGTGATGAATCTGATCCTGATCGTTGCCCTGCTGTCGATGCTGCAGGCTACCCTGACCCTGCCGGGTATTGCCGGTATCGTGCTCACCGTGGGTATGGCGGTGGATGCCAACGTACTGATCTTTGAACGTATCCGCGAAGAGATCGCCAACGGCAGTACGCCCCAGGCAAGCATACAGGCGGGTTATGAGAAGGCCTTTTCAACGATTATCGACGCCAATATCACCACCCTGATCGCCGCCATCGTGCTGTTTAGTTTCGGCACTGGCCCGATCAAGGGTTTTGCGGTGACCCTGGCGCTGGGTATCGTAACCTCCATGTTCACCGCCATTATTGGTACTCGGGCGGTGGTCAACCTGCTTTATGGCCGTAAGCGGATCAAGTCCCTGGCGATCTGAGATAGGGTGAAACAGATGCAGTTTTTCAAAAACAATACCGCCATCGATTTCATGGGCAGGCGCCGTCTGGCGACCCTGTTCTCCGGAATCCTGATTCTCATCTCACTGGGCGCACTGATCGTTCGGGGTCTCAACTTCGGTATCGACTTTACCGGGGGAACTCTGATCGAGGTGAAATTTCCCCAGGCGGTGGAACTCGCCGATGTTCGTTCAGCTCTCTCAAAAGGAGGCTTCAATGAGGCGGTGGTCCAGCATTTTGGCACCTCTCAGGAGGTTCTGATCCGCCTCGCGCCCCAGGAGAACACCGAAAGCGCAAAGATCAGCGATCAGGCCTACGCCGCCCTGAAAGGCATTGATGCCACGGCGGATCTACGCCGGGTGGAGTTTGTCGGTCCCCAGGTGGGCGATGAGTTGACCGAGGACGGTGGACTGGCGCTGCTCTATTCCCTGATCGGTATCCTGATCTATGTCGGGCTGCGTTTCGAATACCGTTTCGCGGTTGGATCGGTGGTCGCTCTGGTCCACGATGTGATCATCACCCTCGGTTTCTTTTCCCTGTTCCAGGTGGAGTTCGATCTGCCGGTACTGGCTGCGGTGCTAGCGGTGATCGGTTACTCCCTGAACGATACCATCGTGGTGTTCGATCGAATTCGTGAGAACTTCCGCAAGGTACGCAAGGGGGAGACCATCGAAATCATCAACGGTTCGATCAATCAGACCCTCTCCAGAACCCTTATCACCTCGGGTACCACCCTGCTGGTGCTGGGGGCCCTGCTGCTGTTTGGTGGGGAGATCATTCATGGGTTTTCATTGGCGCTGATCGTGGGCATCGTGGTGGGTACCTACTCCTCCATCTATGTGGCGAGTTCCTCAGTGATTACCATGGGTGTGAGTCGTGCTGATCTGATGCCGGTCAAGAAGGAGGATGGCACGGTCGATGACATGCCTTGAACCTGTCCGTATCTGGTCACCCAGGGTAGGGTGACGTGGTGGATTGATGGACGGACCGCCTTGTTTTGGGTAGCGAGATTATTCGGTATTTCCGTTTTGTTCGTTCTCAGACAAGGAGGTCAGGGCAACACCGTCATAACCCGCGCAACAAGTATGGTTACTTGCGGATGGTGAAGCATCCCTTAAGCCGCTCAATACATCTCGCATGACTCTTTCCAGGGCTTTGTCACTCAATTTCCTGGTTTTATTTTCTTCATCTTGCATACGTTCAGGTCCATTCAGGTAGTTGTTGCACTCCACCTGAACTAACGGTTGGATGGCTCCAATCTTGAGGCGCAAAGTCACAAGAATCGTCAATCTGAGAATTGGATTCACGCCCTGGGAAGTAAACATAACTTGTAGAAACAATCCGTTAATGACAGATCGTCATGAGATGTGAAACGGTCATTGAATGGAACCCCGTGAATTGCACGAGGCCGTGCAATCAGGGTGAGCGGATCCCCGGAACCGGGTCAGGCTTTGAGCTTATCGTCCAGGTGCGGAAGGATGCGCTTGAGCATGGCGTTATGGACTTTCATGTTTCCCGCCAGCACGTTTCCGGTTTCCAGGAAGCGTTCCCCTCCACCGATGTCGGTGACCAGTCCTCCTGCCTCGCGTACCAGTAGGGCACCCGCGGCAAAATCCCACTCACTCAGTCCCAACTCCCAGAATCCATCGATACGACCCGCGGCCAGGTAGGCGAAGTCCAGTGCGGCTGAACCGGGTCTGCGTACCCCGGCGCTGTCCTTGAGCAGGTCCCGCATCATGCCAAGATAGTTGTCGATATAGCGGAAGTCCCGATAGGGGATACCGGTTCCCAGCAAAGCCCCGTTCAATCCTTTGCGAGGAGAGACACGGATCTTACGATCATTGAGCAGGGCGCCATCGCCGCGACTGGCGGTAAACATCTCTTCGTGTACGGGGTCATAGACCACCCCGGCCTCCAGCCGGCCCTTGACCTTCAGGGCAATGGACACCGCGAACTGGGGAAATCCGTGAAGATAGTTGGTGGTGCCGTCGAGGGGATCGATCACCCACTGGTACTCGTCTCCCTGATGCTGGCCGCTCTCCTCGGCGAGGATGGCGTGATGGGGATATTTCGAGCGCAGTACGTCGATGATCGCCGCTTCGGCATTTCGATCGACCTCGGTGACAAAGTCATTATTGCCTTTGTCTGCGATGGTCAAGCGGTCGAGCCGCTCGAAACTGCGGGTGATGATACGTCCCGCCTCACGGGCGGCGCGAACTGCAATGGTTACCATGGGATTCATGGGCGGCGAGGATACCGCATGTCTGCGGAGGGATAAACTATTTTTCCCGGGATGCCGCCCAACGCTACTCTTGAAGGGGTGGATCCGGTACCCTTGCGCGCTATGTTACAGAACATCCGTATAGTACTGGTCGATACCAGCCATCCCGGCAATATTGGCGCCGCAGCAAGGGCCATGAAGAACATGTGCCTGGAGCGGCTCACCCTGGTCACGCCACAAATCTACCCCCACGCGGAAGCCACCTCCCGGGCCTCGGGGGCGGATGATGTGCTGCAGCGGGCTCGGGTCGTTTCGTCACTGGACGAAGCCCTGACCGGCTGCCGTCTGGTGGTTGGTACCAGCGCCCGGGCGCGCAGTGTCAACTGGCCCGTTGTCTCGCCCAGGGAGGCGGCCGTGAGAATGGTGCAGGAGTCCTGCCAGGGTGAGGTGGCTTTGGTGTTCGGTCGGGAGCGCTCGGGACTGAGTAACGAAGAGCTGGATCGGTGTACCTTCCTGGTACATATTCCGACTAACTCGGCTTACAGTTCGCTGAATCTCGGGGCGGCGGTTCAGGTACTCGGCTACGAGATCTATCAGGCCTATCTGGATGGGGCGGATCCCATCGAGACGTTGCCCAGGGATCTGGCAACCGCCGATATGTTGCAGAGTTTTCATGGCCACCTGGAGCAGGTATTGGAGGATATCGGCTTTACCGCGAACCGGCAGTCTGAAAAGTTGCTGAGACGCTTGCGCAGCCTGTTTCAACGGGCCCGGCTCGATAAGGATGAGATCAACATACTGCGAGGTATCCTGAGCGCCGTGCAGGGGCGAAAATCCATGCGGCGCTGAGGCAGAATATTTTACCGAGAGT
>JARRNW010000289.1:0-4921 GCA_037384565.1 Candidatus Thiodiazotropha sp. | reverse complement strand
AAGAAAGCTAAGGAAGAAAGGCAAAAGAAATATATGTGGGTGTTCATGAATGGTAAGCAGGTTAGAGTGAAACGCCCAGAAACAATAGACGGAATGGATAAAGATGAATTCATTTTGAACAATGCGGATCCAATATGGTTGCATCAAAATGAAATGTGGGAATACATGGAACCTGAGGATATTTTAGATGGTTGTGTATTAAAAAATGAAAACGAAGATGATGATTGTCCTTTTTAGTATCTCAAGTTTCGGAGTTCAAAGTTCATCCACGGCCTGTAAACAGGATAGGCATGCCTCATCAAAACCGAAGCCCGTTATTAGAATAAGGATTCCGCCATTCCGGCGCATGCCGGAATCCAGGGGAATGTGGCGCCTACCCTCAACAAGCTCTGCTGTCATGGTTTCAGTACCTCAGAGGCATTATCGATGCTAAATTCCATGATTTAAGCTTGGGTGGTATCTAGATTCCGGCATGCGCCGGAATGACGGAGTAAGTGAATAACGGAGTTTTTTATTTTGCTCTAATATGAATTCCGAAACTTGAGTTAGTATAGAAAGCACATGGCCAGGTTAAATGAAAAGCATTTGTGCTAATAAGGATTGTGGTCAAATTTCTGTGTCAGCTAGTACTCACAGAGCCAAACGATCATCCAGTCTTCACTCGCCTTGAATATACCCGCATAAAGCAAATTCAGTAAGCTGTTTTCGTTGGCATGGCCGCCTTTGGTTTTCTTGACTTTGTGGAACTGACGATGTGCAGCCTAGACCGGGTTGGCCGTATAGTCATCAGCTTGAGCAAACCCTGGAGTGGATGGCGTTTTGTGAAGTTATTATTGAATAGCGTTATTTTAATTCCATAACATTGTTTATGGCTTGATTGATTCCGAATAAGTGAATCCATCGACAATTATAAAGATATGCTTTGTCTATACTCATTCAGGTTGTAAATATGGATGGGGGACGGATACCATGAAAGCACAAGGTAAGGCCCGATTCCGGGCAATATTTTCTAAGATCGCACTGTTCATGTTATTGCTGACCGGGATCGGTGCTTTCGCCGCCAGTCCCGCCGATGACTATCTGAGCGCCAACGGCAGCACGCTCTACGACAGTGGGGGCAATCCGGTCAGGTTAACCGGCATCGCCTGGTTCGGCTTCGAGACCGAGAGTCAGGTCTTCCATGGCCTGTGGAGTGTGCGGATGGAGGATGTACTCGACCAGACCGCCGATCTGGGTTTCAACCTCTTGCGCATTCCCCTGAGCGTACAGCTGGTCAATCAGTGGCGTAATGGCAACGGCGGGTCCCCCGCCAGTGTTAACTACTCTGCCAACCCGGACCTCGAGGGCTTGAGCAGCTTGCAGATCCTCGACGCTTCGATGGCCTATTGTAAGCAGATCGGACTGAAGGTCATGCTCGATATGCATCGGGTGGTCAATACGCAGATGTTAAACACTTGGTACACAGATGGCTATCCGGCCAGCGACCTGGAGGCCGACTGGCAGTGGCTGGCGCAACGCTATGCCAATGACGACACCCTGATTGCCGTGGATCTCTTCAATGAACCCCACGGTTCGCCCGGTAGCGGGGAGATAGCGAAGTGGGATGCCTCCACCGATCCCAACAACTGGAAGGCCGAAGCCGAAAAGCTCGCCAATCTGATCCTGGATGTGAATCCCCGTTTATTGGTGGTGGTCGAGGGGGTCGAGGTCACGCCCAAGACGGGATATACCTATGCAGAGAGCGACAGCGCCCACTACGACTCTAGCTGGTGGGGCGGCAATCTGCGCCGGGCAGGAGACTATCCGGTCGCATTGGGTAGCCGTCAGAGCCAGCTGGTCTACTCCCCCCACGACTACGGTCCCAGTGTCTACGCCCAGCCTTGGTTCCAAGCCGGATTTAGCAAGGAGACGCTGACTGCTGACTGCTGGGATCCCAACTGGCTTTATATCGCCAAGCAGGGCCAGGCACCGCTGCTGGTGGGCGAGTGGGGCGGGCATATGGACGGCGCAGACAACGAGCACTGGATGACCGCCCTGGCCGAGACGATCACCGAGCACGGATTGAACCACACCTTCTGGTGCGTCAATCCCAACTCCGGGGATACTGGCGGCATCCTGCTGGACGATTGGCAGACTCTGGACGCCGCCAAGTACAGCTTGGTTGAGACCACCCTGTGGAAAGACGTGGACGGCCGTTTCATCGGGCTTGATCATGAGGTGAATCTGGGGGCGGGGGGCACCCATGTGGGTGCCGGTACAACCCCGAATGACCCCGTGCCGGTTACCGGTGTGGCGGTTACTCCTGCCAGCCTTTCACTCGAAACAGGCGCCAGCGCTACCCTCCATGCAAGCGTTACCCCAAGCAACGCTACCAACCCGAGGGTGAGCTGGACATCGAGCGACAGCAGCCTGGTCACGGTCGATAGCGGTGGTGATGTGACCGGTCTGCAGGCGGGCAGTGTGACGGTAACTGCGACTACCGAAGATGGTGGTTTCAGCGCCGGCAGCGCGGTGACGATAACCCAGAACGCAGGCGGGAGTGTGTCCACGCCCTGCGCTTCGCCCAGCGCGGCGACTCTGCCGCTGGTGATCGACGGCTCCGGGGAGTTCTGCCGTGTCACCTCGGGGGAGATCAGCAACGTCAACTCCTGGAACATGCAGCAAGTCGAGATCAACGGAGTCGACTACAGCAACACCTGGTCGGATCAGATGCCGGCGCGAATCGATGGTCTCTACTATATCTACTACAAGAGCGAAGTCCCCTGGTCACATCTGGAAGTGGACGGCAGCGGCGGCGACACTCAGACGATTCCGGTTACCGGGGTGACGCTCGCGCCTTCCAGCGCCTCCCTCGAGGTGGGCGCCACACTCACGCTCAGCGCTACCCTGTCGCCGGCAAACGCGACGAATCCGGGGGTCGTCTGGAGCTCTGCTGACAGCGGTATCGCCACGGTCAGCGCCAGTGGCGTGGTGAGTGGCGTATCGACCGGTGACACCAGCATCACGGTAACAACCCAAGATGGGGGCTTCACCGCACACAGCGACGTCAGCGTCAGCAACCAGGCGGAGGGCTATACCCTGACCCTGGCGGTGAGCGGCAACGGGACGATCTCGCCGTCGGCGGGAACCCATACCTATACCGCCGGCAGCACGCTCAGCATCACGGCCACACCTGGCGCGGATGCGAGCTTCAGTGGTTGGAGCGGCGCCGCGACCGGCACCGCCAATCCCCTCAGCATTACCCTGGATGGGGACAAGAGTCTGACCGCCAACTTCTCCGGAGGCGACAGCAGTCTGCCAGACAGTTGCCCGGGGACATGCAACGCAGCGACTCCGGTCGTCCCTACCCTGCTCGACAATGGCGGGCTGGGGAACGTGACCATGTACAGCACCTCACCCAGCAGCGGGGGCGCCTGTAACTATGGCACAACCGCTGTGAACTACTACGGGGCCATCAACGTGAACCTGCTTCCGGGGGATGCGGCGGGGCAGTGGCAGGGGGGAGCGATCTGTGGCCAGTGTGCGGAGGTCACCGTACTAACCTCCCAGGGACCGCGCAGCGTGGTGGTCCGTATCATGGATAAGTGCCCGGACGATCATTGCGGTATCGATCTCGGCGGCGCCGCGCCCGGGAGTGTGATGCTGGACGGCAGCGGACGTTATACGGGTGAGTGGCGCTTCGTCTCCTGTGATGGACACTCCGAGGTCTCCGACGGACCGCCGAGCCTGTTTGTACTGCAGGGTAGCAACGCCTGGTGGTCCCGTGTCCAGGTACGCAACGGACGCGCAGCTGTCAGCGCCATTGAATGGCGTGAGGTGGGTGGCGCTGCTACAGGGTTTCTGCCCTTTGCCACGAATCCCGAGAACAGCTTCGAGGTGCCCACCGGGGAAGTGCTTCAGTCTGGCATGTCATCGGTGTTGATCACGGTGCATTATGCCGATGGCTCAACGGCGAGCGTGACGCTGACTCCGATGGCGTTGTCGGTTGGATCCGCTGCGTATCCCCTCGATGGCTAACTCTGATTGGTACGATCAGAACTGGCCTGGTTGTTCGGTGAATCCGGCATTGACAGGCCGGTTCTATCAATCAACTTCACCTCCAGTGCCAGCCAGCATCGGATTCGGCGCGGAGCAGCCATCCTGTTTTGTGTTTGTATGTCTGTGTCAGGTTTTAGGACTCAATTGATAGAGTTTGTGTATGGCTGAAGTGTTTGAATTTTTAGAGCAGATCAGATTTGATTCGTGCTTTGTTTCAATATGGGCGGTTTGAATTTCAAAATGGTCTCCATAGAGTGCGCGGATCTCATCGTCTACATCTCCGATGTTGCAGGAGCGTTCGTCCTCGGGGCACACATCCTCGAGTGTCAAGAGGAATACACTGCAGTTAGACGGTATGATGTGGCGCATATGGGAGACATAGCGTTTACGGATTGGTTCCGGTAAAGCCGTTAAGGCGGCCCGGTCATAGACTGTATCGATCTGGCCTAAATCATTAGGCGTGAGTCCAAAAAAATCACCGCAGAGGATTTTAAGCCTGCCATGTTCCCACTCGGTGAAATTCTTCCGCCTGTGCATGTGCGGTACGATGTTGCTCTCCTCAAAGAGAGACTTGACGGCAAGCGGACTCAGCTCAACCCCAATTACTTCGTGACCTTGATCAACTAGCCAGAGCAGATCCAGACTCTTGCCGCACATAGGAACAAAGATGCGACTTTTTCGTTTTAAGGAAAAGCTGTCCCAGAAGCGGATCAGCAACGGATTGACGGCATCCTGATGAAATTCAATCTGATCATTTCGCCACATCCTGAGCCAGTTCTGATTGTCACGCCTTGTCACAGGATAGACGCCAAATGGAAAGCTGAGAGGGATGTTGTCATTTGTTGTGTCATATATGGCTTCTCCCGGCAAAAATTGCCGACAA
>JARRNW010000288.1:0-7426 GCA_037384565.1 Candidatus Thiodiazotropha sp. | reverse complement strand
CTCGATCAAAGTACGTTCTGAATTCATCAGAAATATCATCTATATGATTCTGCCGTACAAGTTGAAGTGCTAAGCGTATTAGTTCAAGAGTTCCGTTTTTCTCAGGCGCAGCGCCTAACATTTTCTCACTCCCCTGAAGCCGGTGATTTTCCCTAGACAAAGAAAAAGCGCTTCATAAAATGACAGCGCGTTTCTTTAACACATGAAACATTTATAGAGCGTAGAAGGTGCGATTGCAAGCAATCTTACAAAAAAATTCAACAAAACACAATATATTGTATAGGAATAATTATCCTATACAATATATTGTGTTCTTCGTTGATTCTTTAATCCTCTCAGAGCCAGGAGGCGCAGCAAGATTGCATCGTCTACTTTTTGTCATACGTGAGGGTTGGTTAAGCCGCTCGGTGGCTAGTTTATCAAGACAAGCTAACTGTTGAATTAAGGTATGTAAATTGGGTTTGAATATTAGACGGGTGTGACGACTATCCGGATTTGTGGAACTTTGAGTCTGAGGGACCTAGGGTCGTGTTGTTTAAGGTGAGTTTCAAGATAACCAATTAAATTGGCAGAAGGCGCATTAAATGCCATTTTTTCTACGCTGGTCGGGGATCGGATTGCTTAATGGCTCGATGTTTCTGAATTCCAGCCTGCCCCGGAATGACGAAAGTCCACGGCGTCGCTTTCGGGACGAGGTAGTTGTTCTTAAAACAGCACAATCATCCACGCACAAAAAAGCCCGCAACAGCGGGCTTTTCTGCATCCAGGAAAGAGCCAGCACTATTTACCGGCAATATCTTCCAGCTTCTTAGCCTTAATGATATGCCCATCCAGCGCAGAGTCCTTAGCATTCCGCCCAAAGGCGACGCTCAACAACGTGGAGTAGTAAACCACTGGCATATTGAACTTGGTGCCGTAGGTTTCGTTGATGTTGTCCTGGTAGATCTCCACGTTGGCCTGGCACAGCGGACAAGGGGTGACGATCATGTCGGCGCCGTTGTCGTAGGCCGCTTCGATGATGCCTTTGATCATCTCCTGGGACTTCTCCGGTTCGGAGAAGGCCAGGGCGCCGCCGCAGCACTGCACCTTTTTCTCGTAGGTCGGAATCGATTCGGCGCCCACGGATTCGACGATGTTGTCGAGGTATTTGGGGTTTTCGAATGATTCGCCCGCGATACCAAAGGGGCGGTTGGTCTGACAGCCTACGTAGCCGGCGATCTTGATGCCTTCCAGGGGTTTCTTTACCTTCGATTTGATGGCGTCGAAACCGATATCCTCGATCAGCACTTCCACCATGTGGCGTACGCCGGCTTCGCCTTTGTACTTCAGTCCGCCTTCGGACAGGGCGGTGTTGGCGTCTTTGAACATCTGCTCGTCTTCGTGCAGACGCTCTTTGGCCTCACGGGTGGAGAGCCAGCAGGCGGCGCAGGTGGCGACGATCTGCTGGCCCGGGTTGTGCTGCTCGGACAGGGCGATGTTGCGGGCCGACAGGGTCAGGCGGGGCAGTTCGCCGCCGCCGCCGTAACCGATGGAGGCGCCGCAGCAGTTCCAGTCGGGGATGTCGTTGAGCTGGATGTCCAGCTCTTCGCACATGGTTTGGGCCGAGACCAGGTAGTTGGATGAGGTGGCTCCCTTTTGTGAGGAGCAACCCGGGTAGAATGAGAGTTCTATCTTTGCCATGTCGGTTTGTCCTCTACTTGACGTCCTTCAGGTTGCCTTCTTCGATCTCCTGGGCCTTTTTCACGATCTTGTGAAAGCCGCCGAGATCCTTGATGCTGTGACCACCAAAGAACTCCATAGCGTTCATACGCTTGGCCTTCATCATGTTCTGGCCCAGTTTCTGGTTAGCCATGGCGTTTTTGACGCCCTGGCCGAAGCCGTCCTTGAAGTACATGGACAGGCCCAGTTTCAGCTCGTTGACCCGGCCCTTTTTCATCAGGTTGTCCCAGAAGATCTGGGAGAATTCCGCGGTGGGCTGCTTCTGCTGGGTCAGGCCGAGTCGCTTGGAGTAGACGGCCAGGCCATGCATGATGTGGGTGATCGGCAGGCCGCGGGGGCAGCGTGCGATGCAGTTGTAACAGGAGGTGCACATCCACATGGAGTCGGATTTCAGGACGGCTTCGCGCTTGTTGGCGCGAATCATCATGAAGATCTCCTGGGGTGGGTGTTCCCAGTGTTTACCCAAGGGGCAAGAACCGGAGCACACGCCGCATTGCATGCACATCTTGACCCATTCGCCTTCCTCTACGTTCGCCTCAACTTCCTTGAGGAAGTTGCTGCGATACTTTTCGATCATTGCGGTGTTCAAATCACTCATTTTCAATCCCCTCAGAACTTGAACGGGTAGAGCTGGACCCGTTCCGGTTCCAGGTTCAACGAGTCGAGAGTGTCGCCTACTTTACTCATACGCTCGGCGGCCATGGCCGATCCGCGTACGAAGTGACACTGGTAGTCGTCGTCGCGACGGCAGCCCATCATGACGATGCCGTCATAACCGCATCATGACGATGCCGTCGTAACCGCTGTTGAGCGCGTCGGTGACCCAGGAGAGGCTGACCGAGCCCAGGCAGCGGACCGGTATGACACGGGCCCAGGGGTTGATCTCGACGCCGGCCTGGGCCGCCTGGTCGAGGGCCGGGTAGGCGTCGTTCTCACAGGCCAGCACCAGGATGCGGGGCTTCTCGTCGAACTCCTCCGGCATGTCGCAGTTCTTGATCTGCTGGTTGACGGTCTCCACCGAGTAGTTCTCGAAGGAGATGACGCGCACCGGGCAGGCGCCCATGCAGGTTCCGCAGCGACGGCAACGGGATTCGTTGTACACCGGGTAGCCTTGCTCGTCCTCGTTGATCGCGCCGAAGGGGCATTCCACGGTGCAGCGTTTGCACTGGGTACAGCCTTCTTTGCGGAAGCTCGGGAAGGAGAGGTCGCCGGAGCGGGGATGGGCAGCGCGACCCAGGGCGGCGTTCTCGGCGGCCTGGATGGCTTTCAGGGCAGCGCCGGTGGCGTCGTCACGGGCCTGCTGAGCGTCCATGGGACGGCGCAGGGGGCCGGCGGCGTAGATACCGGTGCGACGGGTCTCGTAGGGGAAGCAGATGAAGTGCGAGTCGGTGAACCCGTTCTTCAGGTGCGGCAGGTCGGTGCCCTGACGGTACTCCAGGTTGAGGATCGATGGCGGCGCGTTCTCCAGCGCGGCCTGAGCCTTGGCCTTGGTTTCTTCGTCTTCGGCCTCGTCCACCATCAGCTGGGCGTAGGGATCGGGGCCGGAGTTGGGCTCCATGCCGGTGGCCAGAACCACCAGGTCGCAGGCCATTTCGGTCTGTTCGTTGAGGATCTTGTCCTCGAACTTGACGCTCAGACCGCTGCCGGTGACCACTTCGGAGGCGATGCCTTTGGAGAAGGTGACCATGGCCTGCTGGCCGGCGCGGTAGAAGTCTTCACCGGCGGCGCCCGGGGTGCGCAGGTTGTTGAACAGGATGGTGGTGTCGCAGTCGCTGCCGTTGAGCTCCTTGAAGTACATGGCCTGCTTGATGGAGACCAGGTCGGTGACACCGGAGAAGTAACTCAGGTGACCTTCGTCGGTGGAACACTGGCCGGCGTTCTGGATGAAGCAGACTGCCTTGACCTCTTTGCCGTCGGAGGGGCGTTTGATCGGTCCGCCGTTGGCGGCCTTGGCCAGGGCTTCGAGTTCGTGGTTGGTGACCACGTCCGGAGACTTGCCGTAACCGAGCTCGGGGAGGTTGTTGGCGTCGTAAGGCTTCCAGCCGGAGGCCTGGACGATGGCGCCGATAGACAGGGTCTCGCTGGTGCCGGATTCGGTGGCGACTTCCACTTCGAAGCGGCCAGGGGCTCCGCCGGTCTTGGCTACGGTGCTGTTGAGGTGGACGGTGATGTTGTCCGCCGCCTCGATCTTCTCGATCATACCCGGGACCGGGTTCTCAGCCGGTTCGGCGTAGGGGGCGCGGGTAGGGATTACTTTGTAGTATCCGGCTACTGCACCGCCCAGGGCGCCGCTCTTTTCCACCAGGTGAACCGGATATCCGGCCGCGGCGGCTTCCAGGGCGGCGGTCATGCCGCTGACGCCGCCACCAACCACCAGGATGTTTTTGTTCAGCGCCTGTTCGCCGGAGGCGGAGGGCTTCTTCATCGCCTTGAGTTCGGCGCAGGCCATGCGGATGTAGTCGTCCGCCATCTCCTGGGTGGTCTCCTGGTTTTCGTCGGTGTTCGGACGAACCCAGATGACGCCTTCGCGCAGGTTGGCGCGAGTGACCGCCGCATCGGTGAAGTTGAAGGCCTCGACCTTGGCGCGTCGGGAGCAAGCCGCGATCATGACATGGGTGACAGCGTCATTGGCGATGTCGTCTTTGATCATCTGCACGCCCTCGACGGAGCAGAGCATTTCGTGCTGTTTGCAGCTCTGCATCTTGCCGTCGCGGGTGGCGGTGGTTTCCAGCTGACCGGCGTCCAGGCGTTCGCCCAGGCCGCATCCGGTGCAGATGTATCCAGCAAATTTCTTTTCGTCAGCCACTGTATTAACCCTCCGTCGCTGCTACGCGGTTGACCACCTGGATGGCGCGCATGGCGGCGCCCGTGGCGTGTTGAACGGCGCGATTGACATCCAGCGCATCCGAGGAGCAGCCGGCGGCGAACACACCGCCGTTTTCCGGCGCGGGCTCGATGAAGCCCTCTTCGTTGATCACGATGTCTACCGGGAAGCTGGCCTTGTCGACGCTGGGCTCCATGCCCACCGCCAGCACTACCAGGTCGTGCTCGTTGGCGTAGCGGTGATAGCCTTCGGTATCCACGCCGTGCAGGGTCGGGTTGCCGTTTTCTTTGTTCTCCACGATGGAGGCCACCTTGGATTTGATGAAGCTGACGTTCTCTTTCGCCTTGACCTTCTGGTAGAAGTCTTCGAAGCGATCGATGGCGCGAATATCGATGTAGTAGATGCTGATCGCTACGTCGTCCGCCGGGTAGGTGGCCTGTTTCAGGGAGGCCATGCAGCAGATGCGCGAGCAGTGCAGCAGATGGTTCTTGTCACGGGAGCCGGCGCACTGGATGAAGGCGACCGATTTGACCTCTTTGCCGTCGGAAGGACGCACCAGCTTGCCGCCGGTGGGGCCGTTGGGATCGGCCATGCGCTCGAACTCGACGCTGGTGACCACGTTGGCGATGCGATCGTAGCCGTAGGGCTGGATCTTGTTGGCGTCGTAGGGTTTCCAGCCGGTGGCCCAGATGACCGCGCCAGCCTTGAATTCAAGGGTCTCTTCCTGCATGTCCAGGTCGATGGCGTTGGCCTTGCAGGCCTCCTTGGCCTTCTGCGCATCATCGGTGCCGATGATCGCGGGGTCCAGGACGTAGCGCTGAGGATGGGCCATGCGGTGGGGCAGGTAGGCGCCTTTGCGTTTGCCGATGCCGTAGTTGAATTCGTTGTCGAATTCCGCTTCCACGACGCGCTCGCAGTCGCCGCAACCGGTGCACTTGTCGTTTACGTAACGGGGACTGATCTTGACGGTGGCGGTGTAGTTGCCCGCTTCGCCCTTCAGGTCGGTGACCTCGGCCATCGTGATGATGTTGAGGTTGGGGTTCATCTTTGCCCGGCGCTGATTGATTTCCAGCCCGCAGGTCGGAAAGCAGAGCTTGGGAAAGTATTTGTAGAGTTGAGTCACGCGACCACCGACATAGGGGCGCTTTTCAACCAGAACGACCTGTTTTCCCGTTTCGGCGGCTTCCAGGGCGGCGGTCATGCCGCTGATGCCGCCACCGACCACGAGAATAGTCTCATTGGTTGCGATTACTTCCGTCATGGATGGTCCTCCGTTGCGGAATGGCTATTTAAACAAGTTGGCTAACCGATGACCCGCATTTGTTGACTTGCCGGCTTGGTTATTCGTTCCCTGGATAACCCGTAGGCAGCCTGGGATTATGGACCCGATACCATACCTGTCTTCCGCAACGGCGGCTATATCCCAGCCAGGGATATTCCATCGAAATTTTGAATGAGTTGATAGAAATGGGTGATGGAGTATTAGCTTATTCTAATGAATGGGTTTGAAGCCTGTGCTTGACCGTAATACTGTCGGAACATCTTACATGAGATCGGGTAGAGGTTGTGTGTTGTTCGGTTATCTCTATGTTTACTAACGAAAATATTGTTGTGGTATGGGTGTTGCATTGCCGGGAGGTTGTGGAACTGTAAAAAATTTGAAAATGTTTCGTTGCATTGAGCGTTCTTTTCGAATTCCTAAAGCCCATTTGCCTCATGAGTGTGAGGCACATTTTTCAATTCTGTAAGTAGTAGTTTTTATTAGGGGGATAGATGGATTTTGTTGTTGTGGACGACAAGGCTTCGGTAGATCTGGGGCATAAGGGGTCGGGTGCCGTTAAGGGCATTTTGCTGGCTTCATCGTTGATGTTGGGGTTCGTTGCGCAGCCTGCTCAAGCGGCTTTGACCTTCAATTTTAACTATCTTAGTGACGGTGTGGGGTTTACTGATCCGACTTATGGTGCGCAGAGACAAGCAGCATTGAATAGTGCTGCAAACCGATTAGGCGCCTACTTTTCTAATTACACGGCAGAGGTGACCTATGATGTCACGTCCTACAGCATGGATGACAATACTTTGGCCTCAGCCGGCAGTGGCGCCTATTTGGATCCAGGACATTTTCAGCAGACCTTCGTACAATCAAAGATTCTGACTGGAGTAGACGCAAACGGGAGTGCCGCGGACGGCGAAATCAACTGGAATTTTTTCCATAACTGGGGTTTGGGGGATGCTGTCGCCTCTGATCAGTATGATTTCACATCGACTGCAATGCATGAGCTTATGCATTCGTTTGGTTTTATTTCTTATATCGGCGAGGGTGGTGTCGGTGGGGGAGGGCAAAACCCGGGAAATGCTGACACCTGGACAATTTATGATGAGTGGCTTGTCGATGCGAATGGGGATTATCTGATCAGCGATGACGGTGTTTTCTATCCTGAAAGCGTCGACGCGCTTACGGCCGGCACCGAAAATTCCGCGGGTGTCTACTTTGCTGGCGAGCATGCCGTTGCGGCAAATGACGGACAGTGGGTGCCTATATATTCCCCGGCTCCTTGGGATGATGGTAGTAGCATTGCGCACCTGGATGATAACAGTGATATCACTGATTACGTATTGATGAATGCCGTCGCCCATGGCACTGGGCTCGATGTGCGCACATTGAGCGGTATCGAGTTAGGCGTACTTCAGGATATTGGCTACACACAAGTCTCGGCGGTTCCTGTTCCTGCCGCAATCTGGTTTATGGCAAGTGGACTGCTGGCTCTGTTTGGTTTTTCGCGAAAACACAAGGAGGCCTGATGGCTTTCTGACTGTCTTCAGAGCGTGGGGGGGAGCCCCCCTCACGCACTTTCCCGCTAGATTCTCACTGAACACATATCATTT
>JARRNW010000287.1:0-4932 GCA_037384565.1 Candidatus Thiodiazotropha sp. | reverse complement strand
AGGTGAGTCTGTTGGTTTAATTGAGAGTATGTGATTCAGCATAGTCGTGATCAACGCGGTGGGGTAGTTACTTTGTCACATCAATAAACGGCCCTGTTGCACCCTCGGTGCATTCTGGATCCTTGCATGCACCGGGTTCACGGAAGATGTGGTTTAAGTCAGTACCAGTCCGATATAACCGGCTATTTACCCGGTTTGTCTTTAGATCGTTTAAAGTACTGACGGATTCTGTCCCGCATAGGGCGATTGCGCAGTGGGCAGGCGATATTGATGGAAGCGGGTGGTTTAGGGATCTGGTCCCAACCGTCCACGATCTGGCCGTCCGCGAGTTTCACCAGCCGGCTGGCGGCCTGTTTGACATCCGGATCGTGGGAAGAGATCAGAAATGTGGTGCCGGTGCGTTGATTTAACGACTGCATCAGATCGATCAGGTGACCGCCGGTGATACTGTCCAGGTTTGCCGTGGGTTCGTCGGCCAGAATGATTTTTGGATCAGAGGCCAACGCCCGCGCCACGGCGACCCGCTGCTGTTGCCCCCCCGAGAGCTGGTCGGGTCGACGGTATCCGAGGTGGCCGATTTCCACTTCATGCAGCCAGTGATTGGCGATCTCCAGGCTTTCCCGGCGGCCCTTTCCCTGTAACTGGCAGACATAGGCTACATTCTCCCGGGCGGAAAACACCCGGATCAGATTATAGGCCTGAAACACAAAGCCGATGTGGTCGAGGCGGAAGTTGGTGCGCTGGTCCCGACTCATCTCAAGGATGTCCTGCCCAAGCACCTTAACCTGGCCCTGATCCGCCGATTCCAGTGCGCCCACGATGTTCAGCAGGGTGCTTTTTCCGGATCCGGATCGTCCGGCCAGCACCGCGAAATCACCGGCCAGGATGTCGAGATCGACCCCGTGCAGCGCCGGGTAGGGCATGGTACCGACCCAGTAACACTTGTGCAGGTTACGGGTCTGGATAACGGTGCTGGGAGATGGGGCGCTCATGGGACTCCTTATTGTATACGCAACGCCTGACTGAGTGACAGGCGGGTCGCTTTCCAGGCTGGATAGAGTCCCGCAAGCAGTGCTGCGGCGAGGGTTGCGGTCAGAATTTTGAGTGCCGAGGCTCGGGTCAACTGGGGATGGATGACCGGGTCCATATAGAAAAACTCAAAGGCATTGGCGTAGCCGGTGAGATCGATGCCAGTGTCGGAGACGCTCATGACGATCAAACTGCCGACAAGGTAGCCCAGTATGGCACCGATCAGAATTAACAGAACGGCTTCGAGTAACAACATCATGAAAACCTGGCGGCGATTGGTCCCGATGGCTACCATCATGCCCAGTTCTTTTTGGCGTTCGTGCAGGGAGATCAGCATGGTGTTGAGGATTTCCGTGAGCACCAGGAGGATGACCACGAACAACACCACCAATCCATAGGCATCACTGAATTCAAGCCACTGCCTGACCATTGGGTCGAGTTCCTGCCAGGGCATGATCTCGTACTTTAAGCCGGAGAGCTGTTGTACAAAGGCGCGGTAGAGAAGATGGGTTTGTTCGTGTCCATCGGCGCGAATCACGATATCGGTCACGGCGTTTCCCATCTGCAGCCACTGCTGGGCGCCGTCCAGGGTGATCAATGCCAGTGTCCGGTCGATCTGGGGGGCGCCGGTTTCGAGAATTCCGCGCAGGAAGAACACCTCCGAGACCATCTCGCCGCTCGGTCGTTGGGTCATGAGGATGACCCGGTCACCCACTTTTGCACCAAGGTTCTGCGCAATGGTGCGTCCCAGCAGCAGGTCGCTGCGGATGCCGGGGCGAATCCAGTGTCCCTCTTTGACACCCTGGTCCATGGAGGTCACCCAGGTCTCCTGTTCCGGGTCCACGGCCATGATTTGCACCCCGGCGCTGCTCCCGCTGACGGATGCCAGACCGGAGGTTCGAATCCGCTCGGTCCAGGCGACGATTTCAGGAATACTGGACATCAGGCGGGTGGCCTCATCGGGGTCATCCATTCGATCGCGGAGATTCTGCGAGGCTTCGAAACCTTTCGCATGAATCTGCAAGTGGCCGGTAAAGCTGAGGATGAAATTGGTCTTCATCTGGTTCAGCCAACCGTCATTCATGGCGCTGAGCAGGGTCAGGGTAGCGATGCCGAAGATCATCGTCAGCAGGGTAATGGTGGTTCGCCGGCGGTTGCGGATCAGATTGCGCAACGCCAGGGCCAGATAGGTCAGTAGTCCGACTCGACTCTCCCTAGCCATTGCGAATCGCCTCGACCGGCTGCAGCAGGCTGGCTCGCCAGGCCGGATAGATACCGGAGATAACCGAGGCGAAAAAGATGGCGGCCGCGGTGATGCCCAGGTCGTCAAGTTTGAGCTGGGGGTAGATCAGAGGGTCGACATAGAAGCGGGAGGTGGAGCCCAGCAGGATGGACAGGTCGATGCCAACCAGTCCGGTCAGCAAGATGATCAGATAACCCAGCAGGGTACCCAACCCGATACCCACCAGGCCTATGATGCCGGCCTCCGCCATCAGCATCAGGCCGATCTGGCGACGGGTGGTGCCGATGGCCATCAACACACCAAACTCCCGGGTCCTGTCCAGCATCGATAGCAGAAGTGTGTTGAGTTCGCCGGCCAGAATGATGAACAGCACCACCCCCAGAAAGATATAGAGAAAACCGTTATGCAGGTTGACCCACTCCTTCATCACGGGAAACATCTTGTACCAGGGCATGATCTCGAGTGGTTGCTGCGCCAGTGATGTCTTCAGGCTGCGGGTGAGCCCAGGCAGATGCTGTTCATCCACATTGATGACAAATGTGGTCACCTGGCCGGGCATGTCGAGCATTTCCTGCAGGGTGTCCAAACTGGTGATGGCCATGCCGCTATCGAGCCCCATCTCGCCGCTCGTGATAATGCCGACGAGGGTGAATGACTCGGCGATCATCGCGCCGAACCGGTCATAGCCCACGATGATCACTTCATCACCCAGGGTGACCTGGAGATTTTTCGCGGTGGTAGCTCCAAGCACCAGTTTGTATCTGTCCTCCGGTTTGAGGAAACGGCCGATGTCGATGCGTTTGGGCAGTTCGGTTACCCGGGTTTCCCGGCTGGGATCCATACCGATCAACATGACTCCCTGGGTGGTGATGTCGGATGCGGCGAGACCAAAAGACTCCAGGCGTTGACTATAGCGCGAGATCCCCGCTTCATTGATGCGGTCCGCGACCAGTTTCGGATCAGGTATCGTGAGTGAAAGATCGGGATGTTGAAAGAATCCCTGGTGATGTATCTGCACCGCGCCGATGATGGCGTTCTGGAAATTGCTTAGCATATTGCGGTGCAGGCCTTCGTTGAAGCCCCACAGAAAAATCAGTGAGGCAAGCCCGACTGCGATCGCACCTACGGTCAGGATCGTGCGGCGCAGGTGCCCCAGCAGATTCAGGAACACTACATTCAGGAGCGTGATACTCAGCTGAGTGTTCGAACGGAACATCGGTCTGTGATCCCGAACATTGTGGGCGTTCCTGTCGATCAGCGAGATTCGTTCTTGCGCCGGCTACTTTTTGACCGGGGTGAACAACTCATCGCTCATGGGGGCGTTGAATTGAATCGACTGCAGGGTGACGACCGTACTTTTACCACTTTCGTCCTGTGGTGTCATGGTCCAGCGCGTGGGGATGGTACGTCCTCCCATTGACTGGACCTGATCAAAAGTCATGCGCCGGCTGACTTTGGTCTTGCAATGGTATTCCACATCCAGAGGTATTCCGTCACCGCGGATGTGCCGAATCAGCTTTTTCCAGGTCACCGTTGTGCTGGGATAGGGGATCGACTCAATGGTGTAGATCGCATCCTCCCCCTCACCTGTCTGCTCGATGATCTTGTGGGTATGACCTTCGATCATGAATTTGGTGTCGAGCAGGTCTTGGTTATTAAAGTCCGAACCCATCCAGGGATCCTGCATCATGGCCGGTGAGATGTTGATCTGACGGCGCAGTTTGGGCAGATACATGGAGAGGACGTTGTCCACCTTGAGAAATACTGTGCCCTTGGTTTTGCTCGGTGACAGTATCTCCATACGGAAACGGTTGTGTAGCGGGTCGTCATGACTGCGGAAGGTCATGCTGCGTTGCCAGTCGGGACGTAGGATATCGATCTTGTATTCCGCGAGGGTCCCATCGGAGCGCATCAGGGCCTCGGATTTTTTCAACAATCGGAGCGCCAGAGGCTCCGTATCGTCGGCAAGGATCGGCGCGGTGAAAAAAATCAGTGACAGGAAGGTCAATAACGGTCTTAGCATGATCGGTAAGCACTCCAATGATGGGCTGCAGAGCGTCATTCAATTATAAGCGTTTCATAATATATAGCCAGTTTCTCCCAGGAAGCGCGGGGTAAGAGGCTAATGGCACTTACCGGTGGATTGCGGAATCCAGAAAGCCTGACGGTGGAATATTCCAGGATGCTGTCCTTGGTTCGTAACCGGTGCATTCATGCGCTACTTCTCCGCAATGACGGGGGGCAAGTAACTTTCATTCAGATAAAAGATTGATATTGCGATGATTTTTGGAGATTGCTAAACAGCGGATCAGCGACTGCTGTGGAGCTGATTCATGGCTCGCTGCATCTCACCTTTGACGACCCAGGAGAGCGTATCAATAGCCTTGCCGATTGCGTTGTCGATGGCCTCCCGATCCGCTTTGGAGGGGCGTCCCAGGACATAATTGACCACTGCTCCACGACTGTTGGGGTGATCGATACCCAGTCTTAAACGGTGAAACCCAGGGTTGCCCAATGCGCTCATGATGTCCCGCAGGCCGTTGTGTCCCGCATGGCCACCGCCGGTTTTCAGTCGCACGTCACCCGGTGACAGATCCAGTTCATCATGCGCCACCAGGATCTCCTGGGGGGCGATACGGAAGTAGTTCGCCAGGCTCGAG
>JARRNW010000286.1:738-9608 GCA_037384565.1 Candidatus Thiodiazotropha sp. | reverse complement strand
ACTGCGATAATGGCTCAAGACTTGGGAAAGCGATATCGACGCTATGTAAAGCCAATCGATTCGCTCAAGGAGCTGTTCCTGCGCAAAGCCTGCCATCAGGAGCATTGGGTGCTCAAGGATGTGAGCTTTTCTCAACCGGTAGGCCAAACCCTGGGTTTGATCGGTGATAACGGCGCGGGTAAGAGTACCCTGTTGAAGATGCTCGCGGGCACCCTCAAGCCAACCACGGGGCAGCTTTCGATTCAGGGCAGGGTGTCGGCCATTCTGGAACTGGGGGCCGGTTTTCATCCCGAGTTCAGTGGACTCGACAATGCTCGCATGGGTTGTGCCATGCTGGGTTTGAGCAATCGGGAAATCGAACGGTTACTGCCTTCCGTGATTGCATTCTCTGAACTGGGCGAGGCCATCGAGTCGGGATCAGGGCAAGTCCCTGGTGTTCTGTTCACATGCGCTCTATCAAGTCCGGGAGTTGTGCCACAATGCGATCTGGCTTGATCAGGGTGCGCTGCGGATGTTCGGTCCTGTCGATGAGGTTGTCGATGTCTATCAGGATCATGTGAGAGCCCAAAACCGGGTCCAGGTCGCGGCAGACCCAACACCCGTTGTCAAATCGGATGCGGCGGAGCCTGAAGTCCGTGAGGGTGCGCCGGGTCAGAAAATTCGCGGATGGTTTGAGGAGGTCCGGCTGGTTGCGGAAGTCTTTGATGATTTGGGCAGACCGATCTATGCAACCTATGACTCATTCAAGATATCGGTGATTGCCTGCGCGCCGGACGTGCTGGGTGAAGATATCCATTTTGGGGTGGTGATCAAGCGTAATGACCACATTCAATGTTATGGCGTGAGTACGCTGGTGGATGGGGTGAGTATGAGGTCTCTGGGCGAGCACAAATGGGCCATCGATTTTTGTATCGAATCACTACCCCTGTTATCGGGTGAATACCTGCTTGATCTTTACTTGCTGGACGCCAGTGGTATGCATGTGTATGACAAGCGCGAAAACAGCCATCCGTTTCAGGTGCGCCAGAAGATCAAGGCGGTAGGGATGTGCTGGATGGATCATCACTGGAGTTGAGTGGCTGTTTCAGTCGAGGTCAGGATTACACTTCTATGTCAGATCAAATTGGTACGAACCCGGCTCGGGTGCATAAGGTTTCCGTCATCCTTCGAACCAAGGACCGACTGCCCCTGCTGCGTGAAGCCGTCGAGTCGGTGAGCCGGCAGAATTTCGATCACATCGAACTGGTGATCGTCAATGATGGGGGGGAATCGATCGATTCCGTTGTACAGGATTTTCAGGAGCAGCCGTTCCCTATCATTCAAATCGATCATGAATCCTGTCAGGGGCGTTCTGCTGCGGCGAACAGCGGACTCGAGGCGGCGACGGGTGAGTATCTGCTGTTTCTTGATGACGATGACCTGATATTGCCGGACCATGTGGGTGCTCTGGCGAGCTTTCTGGACGCCCATGGGGAAGTGGGCGCTGCGTATGGCGATGTGGAAGCGGTGGATCAGGATGGGAATGTTCTGCATCGCTATGCGGAGGATTTTAATCCTCTGTTGTTGATGGCGGCATCCTATTTGCCGATTCATGCGGTGATGTTCCGTCGACGCTTTGTCGAGCAGGGCTTGCGCTTCGATACCGGGCTGCAGGTCTATGAAGATTGGGATTTTTGGATCAAACTCTCAGAAAAGACAGATTTCGAGCATGTTCCCGGTCTGGGGGGAGTCTATCGAAATATCGGTGATTCGAAAGTCGGAAATGTGGCATCTGAATCCGATGAGATTCTGAAAAACCGCGTCAAACTCTACGAGGGCTGGCTGGCGCGCTGGAATGGCAGGAGTCTGGTGGATGTTTTCGACAAATTATTGAAGCTGAGAGGGGATCATGATCGGCAGAGTATCTCGCTGAGTGAGGCTATTGCTGATTTGAATCGGCAGGCGCATGAGCGCGAGGTGTTTTTAGGGCAAAAATTACACCAGATCGACCAGCAGGAGCATGCGCTGCAGCATAAAGAGCGGATCATTCAGGCAAAAGAACAGGCGATACAGGATAGCTATCAGGTGGTAGATCATCTGAATCGCCACACGATCTATTTGTCCGGTGAGATCGAGGCCTTGCGCCATCACATTGAGCATCAGGATCAGCAGTTGCAGGCCCGGGAGAGTGAGTTGAAGGCGTTGTATTCATCGACGAGTTGGCGCATGACCCGTCCCCTGCGAAGCTTGGTAACAAGAGTTCATCGGCTGAGATCAATGTTTCGGCGGGTATCTGAAAGACTCTCTGGTAGTGATGAGCAATGGCCGCTTTATTCCTATGTTCGATGGTTGTCGCATACCGGTTTGGCGCAAAGCCTGCCTCCCGAAACGTCAGCCGACTGTTTGTCGAAACTGACCGCCAAACCAACCTTCAGTGTGGTGATGCCTGTCTATCGTCCACAGCTCGAATATCTTCGCGAGGCGATACAGTCCGTACAGTCTCAGTCCTATCCTCACTGGGAACTCTGTATTGCTGATGATAACTCAGGCGATCCCGAGGTTATTCAGCTACTGCAGGAGATGTCCGCAAATGATGAGCGAATTCATCTGGTTCTGAGAACAGAAAATGGACATATCTCCCGGGCGACAAACTCGGCGTTGTCGCTGGCTCAGGGCGACTTTGTGGTGCTTTTGGATCACGATGATCGGTTGAATCCCGATGCCTTGCTGTGGGTTGCGCGGGAGATTGATGCCTGCCCGGACGCGATGGTGATCTATAGCGATGAAGACAAGCTGGATGAGAAGGCACTGAGATGCCAGCCCTATTTCAAGGGCGATTGGAACTACGATCTGTTGCTCTCGCATAACATGATCAGCCATCTGGGTGTTTACCGGCGGTCGTTATTGACAGAGATCGGTGGGTTTCGCACCGGGGTTGAGGGGTCTCAGGATTACGATCTGGCGCTCAGATGCATCGAAAAGAGCCGGTCTGAACAAATTCGCCACATCCCCAGGGTTCTCTATCATTGGCGCTCCTGTGAGGGTAGTACTGCGTTGTCGGGCTCAGAAAAATCCTATGCATTGACTGCGGCGGGGATCGCGATCAGAGAGCATCTGGATCGCATAGGCCAGAGCGAAGCGGAAGTGATCGCGCTCGAAACGCAGGGGGCGCATCGTGTGCGCTATCCCATGCCGGAAGAGCCTCCCATGGTTTCGGTCGTGATCGTGGTTGATTGGGATGTGCTGTCGTTGCAACGCTGTGTGTTGAGTATTCTGGACAATACGAACTACCCAACGGGTGAAATACTGATCGCCTACAGTGAAACGCAAACCGAGGCGGTTGATTTGGCTCTGGCCGGTTTCATGGGGTCAAGATGGCCGGTGCGGCGGGTGGTGAGTTCATCGGGTTGGTCCGCTTTGGTCAATGCCGCTGTTGAGGCGTCGCAAGGGCAGGTTATTGCGCTGCTCAGTTCGGCCATTCAAGTCAGGCGGGAAGACTGGCTGGATGAAATGGTCCGGCATGCCCTCAGGCCAGATGTGGGCGTAGCAGGTGCCCGCCTGTTTTATGCCAACGATTCGGTTCAGCATGCCGGTTTGATACTCAAGCCGGGTGATTTTCCAGGATTTCCCTTGCAGGGTCCTCAAGGCGATCATCCCGGCTATTTTGGGCGTGCTTTGTTGATCCAGGGGTTTTCGGTGCTGTCACCGGCCTGTCTGGTTTTTCAGCGCAAGCGTTTCGATGAGGTGGGCGCGATGGGGTCAGAGCGCTGTAAAACCGTCATGGCGGGGATCGATTTTTGTTTGAAACTGCGCAGTTTGTCATATCTCAATACCTGGACGCCGTATGCCGAGTTGACCATAACCCGGGAAGCCTGCTATCCCTTTGATCCGACCAATGCGGAGCAGAAAGCGGATCTGGAGGTTTTGATGCAAGTTTGGAATCTTTGCGCAGCCTGTATACGGGTTTGGCGGATGTGCCAAGGCTTGAGTTATGCTAGGCGAAGTTGATTTGGTTCCCTACCAGGCCGGTGAACTGCCTTCAGGCCCCTATTTGGTGTTTGCGCCCCACGCCGATGATGAAACCTTTGGCCTGGGTGGGTTGCTGCTCAAGGCGTCAGAGCGGAATATTAAATTTGATATCGCCATCATGACCGATGGTGCTTTGGGCGGGACCATCAGGCCGGATATCGTTGAGTTGCGAAAACAGGAGGCTCTTCGGGCGAGCCGCTTCCTCGGGGCTGCGTCGGTTCACTTTTTCGATTATCCGGATCGTGGATTGAAAATTGACCCAGAGAGCATTGCGACGATCAGGGAGCATATTGAAGGGCTTCGTCCCGCTGCGATCTTTTTTCCTTCGCTGCTGGAATATCATCCGGATCACCGGGCAACTGCGATGATTGTGGCTAAAGCCACCGAAACGCTGTGCTACGAGACATGGTCGGCGTATGCCTATGATATCAGTGCGCAAGGGTTTGTGAATCGCTTGATTGATATCTCGCCTGTGAAGGAGAAAAAGCTCCAGGCTATGAGCATATATCTGAGTCAACAGGAAGTGCATGAATACTCGGATTTGGTGCTTGCGCTGAACAGAACGCGTGCCTACACGCTGCCTGCCGGTGTAGATTACGCTGAGGGTCTGTATGAATTCACGAGGGATGAATTGAAGGATTTGTGCGGGTTTTTGTCTGGCCGGGCATTGCGTTATTGCTAGTTAAAGTCCGTATCGCCCAGCATGAGCCACCAGGTCCCGTTGATCGTTTTGGGATCGGGGCCGTTCGTCCAGATGCTGGTGGGTATGCAGATATCGGTTGGGCGAACTTCCGGGCGAGTGATCGCGAGTTGGGCGGTTACCTGCTCACTGCCCCAGGCGTGCATTTCAAGGCAGCCCCAGTCGGAGGCAATTTCAAGTGCCTGGTTGATGACCGTTGGTATGTGTTTGATCGGCGATACCAGATCGATCAGTCGGCAGGTTTCAGGGGTGACCTGATGCAACACAACGATACCAAGCGGAGTTCTGAAATAGCGATGATAGATGAGTAAGGTGCGGTATTGGAGTGTCGGGTGGTCGAAATACCGGTGTTTGAGATAGGCAGTGTCTCGAATGCCGACGATTGATTGACGCAAATCACCCGCCATACTGAGCCAGAGTTTTTCTACCCGGCGTTGATCTTTCGCGATATCAAGTGCCCGACTGCTTATGTGTTTTGGGCGTATCGTTGCCTGGGGGCGCCAGATGAGTTCTGAGATCCGCCCGACCTCACGATAGAGTTGCATGGCTTCGGCAATGCGCATATGCCGGCTGTTGGGAAATCCGTAGCCGATGAGTGTGGTCGAACCATAGCCGACGTAGTATTCGGGAAAGGCTGCGGCGACCCGATAAAAAGCCCCTTTGCGTGTCAGGATGCCGCGTTCTTTGGGTGAAACCATTACATCGGATATCTGCACCCCGAGTATTTTATTGCCGTGGAAAAGCAATGGTCGAAGGATTCCGCCGTAGTGCGCAACCAGTTCGTCGTTGGTTTCAGCGACAACCCCGACGCCGCGTCCATCATAGTATTTCCATGCCCAGAGCAGAGGGTCCATCTGTTGAGCAAAGGCATCCTGAAATAGCTTTTGCAGAGCGCTCAGATCGTTTGATGATGCAAGGCGGGTCAGCCATCTTGGGCGTTTGGCCTTGCTTAGTTTGATCAGTCGATAGGTGTGGTTATCATGTTTGAATCCACTGAGTGCTTCGCCTGTGAAATCGGTCTGGCTTTCAAGCTGAAAACCACAATCTTGTGCCTGTCGGAGCAGGTGGCTGAGGATCGGTGGGTGGTTATGGGGTAGTGATGGATGTTGCTGCTTAGTGAAGGCCATGAACAGAATGAGGTATCCCTCATCTTTGAGTAGTTTCCAGGCACGATTGAAGATATCCAATGTGTCTGGGTAGGGAAGTCTCTCCTGAAGAATGCAGACGTTAAATCTGTCTTGTGCATTCTGCTGAGTATAGGCATGAAACGAAAGCGATTGTGACGATCCGTTTGTTGTTTTGTGGTTGGGGTTTTCGTTAACCTCAGGGTAATCTCCCGCTAGAGACAGGACTTCATGACCCGAGTTTCTAAGAATCGAAGCGGTATATCCACTGGACGGTCCGATCTCAATGATCCTGGTTCGCTCGCCAGGAAGTTGCTCGAGTAGTAGCGCAATCCTGCGGTTATGGGCGTCGTTCAGGGTGGCGTTTGATGATTGATAAAGCGCCCGATAATGATCATATGGCAGCATGATCGACTAACTTGTTGATGCCGGTTTTGACCAGCTCCATTGATGCGAGATCCCTGATCGTTCGCCTCTTACTCGCGCGAAATAGTGGCCAGGGCGGAGGCGGTTCCAGACCGGTTCAGGGATTTTCAATATTCGCTCGGTGACGATTGTTTGCGCGAAGGGTACGAAAGCCGGCGAAAGACTGATCTCGAAATAGCATGATTCATGCTGCGGCAGTTTGGGTATTTGAAATGCAGGTGGCGTGTCAAGGCAGCCAAGGTTTTCTCTTTCAGGCGTCTTCCATTCCGAATCAGTGGCGCCTGGAGCGGACACGGGCGCCACTGAGTTGTGGTAGTGCTTGTTAAAAAACGCTTGTTTGGCTTGTTGCATCAAATCGATTTTTTTCGGTCCAGGGTCTGGGCTCTGATCGAAGTAGTGTACGGCGTAGGCATCGGGAATGCACAAGGGCCGGAAGCCCTGTTGTAACGCGCGCAGGCAAAGGTCCGTGTCTTCGTAGTACAGAAAATAGCGTTCATCAAAGAGCGCATTGTCGGCGCAGAGGCGTTCCCGATCGATCAGCAGACAGCTTCCCGACAGAAAGGGTTCGTAGAATGGCTCTGTTGTCTCCCAGAACCGGGCATGTCGCATTTCCCAGTAAAATCCAAGCAGGTTTTGGTCGATAGGAGCCTGCGGTGCTATCTCCTGAGCGTAATTCAGCCAGGCATTGTCCCCGAGGGCGGGTGGAAGTCTGAAGCGGCAATCCTCATCGAGGTAGAATCGGGGGCCGACAATGGGGCTGTCGTATCGTTGCGCCGCCCCGAGCAGGTGATCGATGCAGTGCTCCTGTAGGACGACATCCGGGTTGACCAGCAGAATCCAGCGTTGTGAGCAGTGCTGCAGGGCGCGATTGACCGCTTTGCCGAATCCCAGATTGTTTGCGTTTTCGATAAGGGTGAAGGGTGGTTCCAGGGGAGACAGTGGTGTGTGACTGCCATTGTTTATGAGTAGGCACTCGGTAATCTCGGGTTGGCCTATGAGAGAAGCGCCGAGGTTGGGCAAAAAGTGCTCACTGTAATAGTTAACCGTAATGGCGCTGACACTCATGACGAAATGACTCAAAAACCTTGAACTGTTGTAACAGGCCCTAAGCTGCCGGTTATAAACCGTGTGGCAGCAGGGGCACTTATTATAGAATAGGCTGAGAATTTTTGCGCTGAAGTGTTGATATGAAAAGAGAGAACGATAAGACCCTGTCCGAGAAGCCGAAAGCAGCAACTGCCTCCCATGTATCCGAGGAGTTGACTCAGTTGCGCTGTGAATTGGAACAGAGGGAGGCGCAATATCGATTGCATATCGACTATCTGGAGCGGGCGCTAGCGACGAATAACCAATTGCTGCAGGATGTCTACAGTAGTCGAGGTTGGCGTTTGTGGATGGCGGTGACTCGGCCGGTGAGGTTTTATAGGCGTCTAATGCCCTGTGTTGGAAGGATTTTTCAGCATCCTTCCCAGGCTTTCGCAGAGCTCAGGTCTGTATTGGGCGCTGTTCGAGCCGATGAGTCGGCGATGAAAGGGGAGGTGTTTAAGCACTCTCATGTCGACCGTACAAATCCACACGACCCGGAATATCAGGCGTGGATCGGGAGTTTTGAGGGTTTGACGGATCAGCAGAAAGCGGATTGTCAGGCGCTGGCTCAAAACGTCGACACTGTGCCGACCCTGGCTTTGTTGTTGGATTTGAATCGGTTTGATGCGGCGCAATTCGACAATACCCTCCAGTCGGTTGTGGATCAGGATTTTCAATCATGGGAGCTCTGGCTGGTTGGGCCTGCAGGGCGGATTGAGGCCGCCATGGCTCGGGTGCCCGAGGGCGAGGCAAGAGTACGAAATTTACCGAAAGATCAACTTTCCGGTGCTGAGTCCTGGGATTGGAATGGTGTCCTGGAGCAGACCCGGTCCGATTTTATTGGCGCGATTGTGTTGGGTGATCGATTGGCGCGGAACGCGCTTTGTTTTGTTGGCCTGGCTATCAGACAAAATCCGGATGCCGAGTTGGTCTATTCGGATGAGGATTGTATCGATTCCGATGGCTATCGCTTCGACCACTATTTTAAACCGGATTTCAATCCGGATCTTTTATTGGAACAAAACTATATCAGCCGGTTGGGCATGATAAAAACCACCACAGCCCGAAGATTGGGGGGGTTTCGTGAGGCTTTTCAGCCTGAGGCCTTTTTTGATCTTGCGCTGCGTTTGTGCTTGAACGCGGATAAATCGTCAATAAAACATGTTGAAAGGGTACTCTATCATATGGGGCCTCGGTCCGCGGAGTGGTTTGAACGTTCCGTCGATGCGAGAGTCGAGAGTCAGCGCGACTGTCTTGAAAACCGGGGCTACCGTGTCACGGTGAGCGGATCGCCACTGTTAAATACCGCGGTTCGGGTGCAATACGCGCTACCCGAACAGGAACCTCGGGTGAGTATTATCATACCTACCCGAAATGGACTCGCACTGCTGCGTCAGTGTATTGATAGCATTCGCACGCGGACTGACTATGACTCTTATGAAGTGCTGATAGTCGATAATGGCAGTGATGAAGCCGATACCTTGCGTTATTTCTCATCCCTTGAGGATGATCCGGACATTCGAGTC
>JARRNW010000286.1:0-697 GCA_037384565.1 Candidatus Thiodiazotropha sp. | reverse complement strand
CGGGATAAGACCGGTGCGGTCGGTGCACGACTCTGGTACCCGGATGATAGATTGCAACATGCCGGTGTTGTGGTCGGAATACGCGGCCTTGCGGGCCATGTTATGAAAATGTTACCGAAAGGTTCCCCTGGCTATCGTGGACGGGCGTTGTCGGTGCAGAATTACTCCGCATTGACGGCGGCCTGTCTGGCGGTTCGTAAATCGGTTTTTGAGTCGATCGACGGGTTCGATGAGGTTAATCTAGCGGTGGCATTCAATGATGTGGATTTTTGCCTGCGATTAGTGGAAGCAGGCTATGACAATGTGTGGACGCCCTATGCAGAGCTGTACCACCATGAGTCCGCAACACGGGGTGCCGAGGATACGCCTGAAAAGCAGCAGAGGTTTCAGCGCGAGGTCCATTATATGTTGAAACGCTGGGCAAGCGTGCTTCCGCATGATCCGGCATATAACCGTAATCTGACGCGGGTTACCGAGGGATTCCATCTGGCCTGGTAGGATGGATATGCGAAGCGCATCCATGGCCCTTGTGCCACCAAAGCCCTATGGTTTTCTGGCTCGAAATATCAAGGTGTGGCTGCGCAGGGCTGTTTCATCATGGCTTGGTAGTGTGCTGAGTTTTTGAATCAAGGCTTCACCTTGTGGTGAGGGAGTGGGTTGCAAACGGTCGATGCTCTCTATTTGAAAGCCGGTTTCT
>JARRNW010000285.1:0-4994 GCA_037384565.1 Candidatus Thiodiazotropha sp. | reverse complement strand
GCGTGGATCTGCATCGGTGCGCGCTGCAAATACCAGCCATTAATGCGCAAGAACACATCGGTGGCGGCAAAAGCGATGCGCTTGTTGCCATCTATGAAGGGATGATTGATAGCCAGGCTTTCCAGCAGCGCCGCCGCCTCGGCCACGATGTCTTCGTAATAACCGGTCTGTGGGCGGAACAGTGCGGCCTCTAGCGCGCCCGGATCGCGCACACCCAATGCGCCGCCGTAGCGTTTCATCAAGATTGTGTGCATGCCCAGCACATCGGCCACGGTCGGGTAGTCGTGTGCCACCCGCTACTTAGCCAGTTCGCGGTAGAGGTTATCGAATTCATCCAGACTGGAGGCAAAGGCAGCCATTACATGGCGACGTGGGCGCTCCTTTTGCTGACGGTCGATGTAATCGCGCAAGGCATCATCCAATACGGCCTGAAACTGCCGGCCTTGGCTTTCTGCGATCTGGCGTAGCGCTGCCAGCACCTCTGGTGCCGCTTGAGACGAAAATTTTTCACGGGCAGATGAAGACATAATGACCTCAATCATGATGTATCTTGATGTTTCATGATAAATCAAGATTCTGATATATGCCAATTTTGTGGTTGTGTCATGCCGAATGAAGGTCACGGTTGACCGTGAACCAGTCAGTTCTAAACCCGCATAAATACCGGGATTCACCTGAGCCTACCTGTAGGTCAAACAGAGAATAGTGACAGTCTGAGCCGTGAAATCGCAGGATTTGATGTTTTCGGTTGGAAGGTGCCCGCTGGGTATCGGTTCGGGGTGCCACGCGGGGTGGGTGAGTTGGAAAAGAAAAAGGGCCTGGAGAATATCCAGACCCTTCTTATTTGGTGGAGGCGGGCGGATTCGAACCGCCGTCCGCGAGTCCTCTGCCCAGAGATCTACATGCTTAGTCCGGTCTATTGTATTTAACCGGTTGCCACCCGACGGACAGGGCGTGCAACAGGCGATTCCGTAAAGGTTTTAACATCGCTGCCCCGGACGTGCTTTGATGCGATTCTGTGAGATATGACGCCTGAAAAGCTGGACGCACAGACACGGCTCCAGTCAGACGGCACCCTACCGGGTATTAAGCGGCGAGTGCGTAGTTGTCGTCGTTGGCAACTATAAGTTTGCAGTTGGATTAACGAGGTTCTCTGCCCCTCGGCATGCACACTAGGTTTTGCAACCCCCGTCGAAGCCTACGTCGCCCCCATGACGGTTGTGTTAAGTTAGACATTATACGGTAGGGTTGGTTTCCTGGATAGGTGCACTTCATCACCATTTAGGGGTGGGTCACGATGACTTGCCTATCAGTGATGCTGGTGTCTTTGTTTCCTACATCGATTTCACCCCTGTTTGAATAACCGGGCTTTCTCCCGTTGCCAGTCTCGATCCTTGTCGCTGGCGCGCTTGTCGTGCTGTTTCTTGCCCTTGGCCAGGCCGATTTCCAGTTTGGCCATGCCTTTTTTCCAGTACATGGCCGTGGGCACCAGGGTGTAGCCCTTGCGCTCCACCAGACCGATGAGCTTGTTCAGTTCGCTGCGGTGCAACAGGAGTTTGCGGGTGCGTATCGGGTCGGGGTGGATGTGGGTTGAGGCGGTGCTCAGGGGCACGATGTGGGCGCCGAACAGAAAGGCCTCGCCGTCCTTGATGGTGACGTAGCTCTCTTTGATCTGTACCCGGCCTTCACGCAGGCTTTTGACTTCCCAGCCCTGCAGGGAGAGGCCCGCTTCGTAGCGGTCCTCTATAAAATAGTCGTGACCGGACTTTTTGTTCAGGGCGATGGTCGAGCCACCGGAGTTTTTCTTCTTGGATTTCTTCGACATCGGGCTATTCTAATCCCGGTTTGCCGCGCTCACCAGTAGCGGCTTGTTAATTCGGGGTAAATTACGGAGAATGGTGAGCTACCCATTCAGCGTTCGATAGGGATGGGGCAGGGTCATTTTAAGGTAGGGGTACATGACGGAAAGGCAATCCATCCACGGCCAATGGTCATCGAGGCTGGTGTTTATACTCGCAGCCACGGGATCAGCCGTGGGACTGGGTAACATCTGGAAGTTTCCCTACATCACCGGTGAGAACGGCGGCGGAGCCTTCGTCTTGGTCTACCTGCTGTGCATTGCGGTGGTGGGCATCCCGGTCATGATGGCCGAGGTCATGTTGGGTCGGCGGGGGCGTCAGAGCCCGATCAACGCCATGACCGCGCTCAGTCAGGAGGAGCAGGCGAGCAAGGCCTGGTCCCTGGTCGGATGGAGCGGTGTGGTGGCGGGGTTTTTGATCCTTTCCTACTACAGCGTGATCGCCGGCTGGGCGCTGGGTTACGTGGCGCGGGCGGCTGGTGGGGCGTTCAACGGCCTGGACGCGGATGGCATCGAAAACCTGTTCAATCTTCTGGTCGGTGATCCCGAACGACAGCTCACCTGGCACACCCTGTTCATGTTGATGACCATGTTCGTGGTCGCCAAGGGCGTCAAGGCCGGTCTGGAGAAGGCGGTCACCTACCTCATGCCGGCGCTGTTCGTGCTGCTCATCGTGATGGTGGGTTATGCCGTTAATACGGGCCATTTCAAAGAGGGGCTGGATTTTCTGTTTACTCCGGATTTCAACAAGTTGCTCTATTCCTGTCGTGTCGTAGAGGGCTTGGAGCAGTGTGAGCTCAGCGGCAGCCCGATCCTCACCGCCCTGGGGCATGCCTTCTTCACCCTGAGCCTGGGGATGGGGGCGATCATGGTCTACGGCTCCTACATGCCGAAGAAGGCCTCGATTACCGGGTCTGTCCTGCTCATCACATTTCTGGATACCCTGGTGGCCCTGTTGGCCGGTATGGCCATCTTTCCGATCGTATTCGCCAACGGTCTGGAGCCCGCTGCCGGTCCGGGGTTGATATTTCAGACCCTGCCGATCGCCTTTGGGGCAATGCCCGGCGGACAGTTTTTCGGTACCCTGTTTTTCCTGCTGTTGGTGTTCGCGGCCTGGAGTTCCGCCATTTCACTGATCGAACCGGCGGTGGCCTGGCTGGTTGAGAATCGGGGTATGACCCGGGTACGCGCCTCGGTATGGCTCGGCGGGATCACCTGGTTACTGGGATTGGGAACCATTTTTTCATTCAATCTCGGCTCCCATATCAAGATCTGGAACAAGACCTTCTTTGATCTGCTCGATTACCTGACGGCCAATATTCTTCTACCCCTGGGTGGGTTATTGATCGCGGTATTCGCGGGATGGGTGATGAAACAGGCATCGAGCCGGGATGAATTTGCAACGAGTCCGTGGATCTACCGTCTGTGGTGGATCCTGATCCGTTTTATATCACCCATTGCCGTGGTGGTGGTTTTTCTGCACGCGATTGGAATTGTCTGAAGTGCCGGTCGTCCAGAAGAGCGCTTTGGTTTATCACTCGGCTCAGCAGATGTATGAGTTGGTTTGTGATTTCGAGTCCTACCCGGAGTTTCTGCCCTGGTGCAGCAACAGTCGCCTGATCTCCCGCACTGAAGAGGAAATCTGTGGCGAATTGGAAGTCTCACGCATCGGTATACGCCAACGCTTCTCCACCTGTAATAAGCTGCTGAGGAACGAACGCATGGATATCCTGCTTCGTGATGGACCGTTTCGCAAACTGGAGGGTGGCTGGCGTTTCACGGAACTCCAGCAGGATGCCTGCAAGGTTGAACTGGCGCTGGAGTTCGAGTTTGCGGGGCGCCTCATCGATGCCGCCTTTGGTCGGGTGTTCAGCCAAATCGCCAACACATTGGTGGATGCCTTTTGTAAACGTGCCGATGAAATCTATGGACAGACGGGAAAATGAAATTTGAAGTCGCCTACGGCAAAATGAATGAACAGGTCCTGTTGGTGGTTGAATCCGCTGATCCCCTCACTGCGGGGGAGGCAATTGAACGGTCAGGGATTCTGGAGCGCTTTCCGGAAATCGATCTGAAGGTGAACAAGATCGGGGTGTTCGGAAAAGCCGCGAAACTCGATGCCCCATTGACGGACGGTGATCGGGTGGAGATCTATCGGCCCCTGATTGCCGACCCCAAAGCCGCAAGAAAAAAACGGGCGGCGGAGGGCAAACCCATGCGTAAAGGGGCGGGGGAAAAATCGGCGGAATCCTGATCGTTTGCCGAACGGGGGCCGGCCGGGTCGGTATCCAATCTCATTCACGCACCACTTCTCCGGCATAGGCCGAAATGACGGTGGTTTTAGCTTATCTAAGTGCCATTCGGCTAGAAGGAGGGGTTAATCGACCTCGAAGCCGAGGGACTTCCAGAATCGCTCCAGAATCCCCAAATCACCGTCATAATCCGGTACGCTGACGATCAATTCCCGTTTTTCCTGCTGTGTCGCCACATTCTCGGCAGGCTGTATATCACCAACATAGCGGGTCATGTAGTCGCCGTCGAAATAGACGCTGAAGCGTTTGATCTCAATCGGCTCGTTACGGCTCTTGACGGAAAACAGATAGTCCCAGCGTTCGTCATGAAAGACATCGATCAGCATCGGTGTGCCCAGGGCGAAGCGTACCTGTCGCTGCGACATGCCCGGTTGCAGTAGCGCGACCATCTCGGGTGTGACGATATTACCTTGTTCGATGTCGGGGGAGTGCACCAGGGAGAGTTCCTCCCAGGAGGTACAGGCATTGAGCAGGGGGAGGAGAACCAAAATGAAGATGAGAATCTTTTTCATTATAAGTACAATCTGCGTAACTGAGGCGATAGTAACTCATTCCGTTCCCCAGAGACATAGGTTGGAGACGTGTAGGGATGGATAATCAAGATATTCGAAAGGCCGGACTGAAGGTCACTCTGCCAAGGGTGAAAATCCTGGAGTTGTTGGAGGGCAGTGCCCAGCGTCATGTCAGCGCTGAGGATGTCTACAAGATGCTGCTCGATAAAGGCGAGGAGATCGGTTTGGCGACCGTTTATCGGGTGTTGACCCAGTTCGAAGCAGCGGGGCTGGTCACCCGACACAATTTTGAGGGTGGACACGCGGTGTTCG
>JARRNW010000284.1:0-4995 GCA_037384565.1 Candidatus Thiodiazotropha sp. | reverse complement strand
TCAGCGGGCATATTCCGGGCTTCGGCATAAGCGCCCAATGGGGGATTGGCGTAGGCGACCCGGTCACCTTCGGCAAAGTCCGTGACTTCACTGCCGACAGCCTCGACGATGCCGGCGGCCTCCAGACCCGGGGTGAAGGGTGGGGTTGGGGTTGGGTAGGCTCCGGTACGATGGTAGATATCGATATAGTTGAGCCCCACCGCATGCTGGCGGATCCGTACCTCTCTCGGCAGCGGAGGTGCGAGCTCGATCGATTCCCAGCGCATCTGCTCGGGACCGCCATATTCGTTAACGCGTATTGCCTTGATTTTCATACGGGTGAATAGTTTTGTGAAAATATCCTGATACTCAGTTGAATCCGGCGCTCTCGCCCGACTCCGATGCCCAGCAGACCCAGTAAGGAACCCCTGGGACTTGATAAACAGTGTGGCAGCAGATAGCAAACGATACATTGAAGCCAAGATGTTCTCTCAACGAATGTCTCTGAATGCGATTATGGTAAAATATACTGCATTCCGATTCTGTAGTGAAAGCAAATGGATAGTGCTGAAAAAATGTAAATTGGCCTTGCATGATTTATCCGGGTCGAGGTGACGGATAGTGATAACCGGTATCCCGAGTTCGAAGTGGCTGCCCCGAATTTTCCTGAATGCATGGATGATGGACGCTACGATCACGATGAATTCGAACCAGGGATGGGTGGTTGCTCGGTGGGGCGGATATCACGGGAGAATGCTCAGGCTGAGTAAGGCGCTTTGATATACCCGGTTCACGGCAGGGTTAAATACCCTAGTATTTTGTGAGGGATTGTGCATAATCTTCAACCCTCGCACCGCCATGGCGGGTGTCAGTCTTTGGATAAGGCTGACACAGACCCTGAAGCTGGCTTGATCCTGGACAGAAGTAGACCCATATGCCGTCAGAAAATTCCGGAGCAAGAAACATATCCCGCTGGAAAGAGGACATTCAGAGTGTCTTCGACCGGGATCCCGCTGCGCGAAACAGTTTCGAGATCATCACGACCTATCCCGGGGTTCATGCGGTGATATTTCACCGGTTGGCGCACAAATTGTGGCAGTTTGGCCTGAAGTGGTTGGCCCGGGTGATATCCAATCTGGCCCGATTGATGACTGGAATCGAAATCCACCCGGGGGCGGTGATCGGACGGCGTTTCTTCATCGATCACGGCATGGGTGTCGTGATCGGGGAAACCGCGATCATCGGGGACGACTGCACCCTGTATCACGGGGTCACCCTAGGCGGCACCAGTTGGGAGAAGGGCAAACGCCATCCCACCCTCGCGAACAATGTGGTGGTGGGTGCCGGCGCCAAGGTTCTGGGCCCCATCGAGGTGGGTGAGGGCGCGCGTATTGGTTCCAATGCGGTGGTGGTCAAGGATGTGCCCCCTGGGGCAACCGTGGTCGGTGTCCCGGGTAAGCTGATCACCCCCAAGGAGTCCCAGCCAACCGGACATCGTGAAGCGATCGCGAAAAAGATCGGTTTCGATGCCTATGGCGCCACCAAGGACGCCACCGATCCGGTGGCCCATGCGATCAATTGCATGCTGGATCACATTCACGTCATGGACAGGAAGATGCAGTCCATGTGCGAAGCCATGAAAAAACTCGGCCTCGAAGAGGATCCTTCCCGGCTTCCCGATCTGGATTCCTGTGAAATCATCTCTACCTCGGAAGAGTTGAAAAAACTGGATGAAGTGACGGAGGAGAAGGAGAAAACCTCCGAATGAACGGGGTGGCTGAATGTTGACTAATTTGCTAGGGATTGTATATTAGCTTGCAGATATATATACGGAGCAGACGACGTGAAACTTACCACAAAAGGTCGCTATGCGGTCACTGCCATGCTGGATCTCTCCCTGCATGTGGGAGAGGGCCCGATCACCTTGGCCGATATCGCCCAACGTCAGGGAATTTCACTCTCCTATCTGGAACAGCTGTTCTCCAGATTGCGCAAGAAAGCCCTGGTCGCGAGTGTGCGTGGACCGGGTGGTGGATACAGTCTCGGGCGCGGCGCCGATGAGATCTATATCGGTGAGGTGATCTCGGCCGTGGATGAGAACATCGATACCACGCGCTGCCACGGCGCCCACAACTGCCAGAACAACGAACGTTGTCTGACCCATGATCTGTGGTCGGATCTGAGCAACCAAATCTACGGTTATCTGAATAAAATCAGTCTTCAGGATCTCATGGATCGCAAGGCTGTTCGGGAGGTTGCCGAGCGGCAGGAACAGACCGGTCAGGGTGCCAGTTCGTCAATAGGCGGCGCCACCATGACCGACATCACCCGTGGTTCGGTGGAAGCCTGAACATTCGATCGTCGGAGATTGATGATGAAGTTACCCATCTACATGGACTATTCGGCGACCACCCCGGTGGATCCCCGGGTTGCGGAGAAGATGTGCGCCTATCTGACCCAGGACGGCATTTTCGGTAATCCGGCCTCCCGCTCCCATGCCTTCGGTTGGGCCGCCGACGAAGCCGTTAGCGAGGCCCGGGCTCAGGTTGCGCGGCTGGTCAATGCCGATCCCAAGGAGATCGTCTGGACCTCGGGCGCGACCGAATCCGACAATCTTGCAATCAGGGGCGTTGCCCAGTTTTACGCCAAGAAAGGTCGTCATATCATCACCTGCAAAACCGAGCACAAGGCGGTCCTCGATACCTGCCGTCAGCTGGAACGTGACGGATATGAGATCACCTATCTGGAGCCCGAGTCGGATGGTCTGATCGATCTGCAGAAGCTCGAGGCGGCCTTGCGCGACGACACCATTCTGGTCTCCATCATGCACGTCAACAATGAGATCGGCGTTATCCAGGACATCGCAGCCATCGGCGAGATGACCCGTGCCCGTAAGATCCTGTTTCATGTGGATGCCGCCCAGAGTGCCGGTAAGGTACCGATCGATCTGTCTGAGTTGAAGGTGGATCTGATGTCCTTTTCCGCGCACAAGATCTACGGACCGAAAGGTATTGGAGCGCTCTATGTGCAGCGCAAACCCCGGGTCAGACTGGAAGCCCAGATGCACGGTGGTGGGCATGAGCGGGGCATGCGCTCGGGGACTCTGCCCACGCACCAGATTGTGGGTATGGGTGAGGCCTTCCGCCTCGCCGGCGAGGAGATGGCGGCGGATAACGAGCGTATCCTGGGGCTGCGTCAGCGTTTGTGGGACGGCATCCGTGACATGGAAGAGGTCTACCTCAACGGCGACGAAAGCCATCGGGTGGCCGGAAACCTGAATGTGAGTTTCGCCTATGTGGAGGGCGAATCCCTGATTATGGCGCTCAAGGATCTTGCGGTATCATCCGGATCCGCCTGTACATCGGCCAGCCTGGAGCCCAGTTATGTATTACGTGCCCTGGGGCGTGAAGACGAACTGGCCCACAGTTCGATAAGATTCACCCTGGGGCGCTTTTCCACCCAGGAAGAGGTGGATTACGCGATCAACAAGATTCGCGCCGAGGTGGAGCGACTGCGTGAGCTCTCGCCCCTGTGGGAGATGTTCAAGGACGGCATCGACCTGAAAACGATTCAATGGGCTGCGCATTGAGCGCAGGGTTCTGAGGTTTAGGCTATGGCATACAGCGATAAGGTTCTGGATCATTACGAGAATCCCAGGAATGTGGGGGCGTTCGATAAGGACGATACCCGCGTGGGTACCGGGATGGTGGGTGCACCTGCCTGCGGCGACGTGATGCGCCTGCAGATCAAGGTCAACGAGGAGGGTGTCATCGAAGACGCCCGATTCAAGACCTATGGTTGCGGTTCAGCCATTGCGTCCAGCAGTCTGCTGACCGAATGGGTCAAGGGCAAGACATTGGAAGAGGCCCAGATGATCAAAAATTCCGATATTGCCGAGGAGCTGGCCCTGCCGCCAGTAAAGGTGCATTGTTCGGTGCTGGCGGAAGACGCCATCAAGGCTGCGATCAAGGACTTTTCGGATAAAAACACAAATTAGGCACACCCTGAGCCCCAGGTTCTGATAGAGTAACGCGATGGGTATCACAATCACAGAAGCGGCTGCCAAACGGGTTCAGACCTTCCTCGCCAACCGGGGTAAAGGGCTGGGCATACGTCTCGGGGTTCGGACCTCGGGGTGTTCTGGCATGGCCTATGAGATAGAATTCGTGGACGAGATCCAAGAGGACGATCAGGTATTCGAAGACCGGGGCGTCAAGGTTGTCATAGACGCCAAAAGCCTGGTCTATCTCGACGGTACCGAGGTCGACTATGCCCGGGAAGGACTCAATGAGGGATTCAAATTCAATAATCCCAATGCCAAAAGCGCCTGTGGCTGCGGCGAGAGTTTCGGGGTTTGACACTTCATCAATCAAGGGTAAGGGACGGCTGCCACTAGGCGGCCGTTTTTTTCGATATGCTGGATTTTTCGAAAAATTACTTTGATCTGTTTGGCCTGCCGATAGGCTATATCGTGGACAGCAGCTCCCTGGCGGACCGTTATCGTGACCTCCAGCGGGTGGTCCATCCGGACCGTTACGCGAATGCCACGGAACAGGAGCGGCGCCTCTCCGTGCAGGGCGCTTCATTAATCAACGAGGCGTTCGAGACACTCAAGGATCCGGTTGCCCGGGCGGCCTATCTGCTCTCGCTACACGGTGTCGAGATGGACACACTGAACGAGTCCACCCAGGACATGGCTTTCCTGATGCAACAGATGGAACTGCGCGAGGAGCTTGAAAAGCTGATCAGTCAGTCCGGCCCTTATGAGGCGGTGCTCGATCTGAGTAACCGGATTCGTAAGCAGATCACTGATCTGGTGGCGCAGATGGCGGTGTTGTTTGAACGACCGACCAGGGAACAGCTCGATGATGCTCGGGAGATTCTGCGAAAAATGCGCTTTCTGCAAAAGCTCCGCATTGAAGTGGAGCAGGCGGAAGCCGATTTGGAAGACCAATTTAACTAGCGTCACACGGGCGCTGCGGGAAATTCAGACGAGGTAGACGACGCGATGGCGCT
>JARRNW010000283.1:0-5048 GCA_037384565.1 Candidatus Thiodiazotropha sp. | reverse complement strand
AGGCTGTCGAAGATGCGGAAGATATCCATGCCGTTTTCCACCGCACGGCGCACGAAGCTGCCCACCACGTTATCAGGATAGTTTGAGTAGCCCACCGCATTGGCGCCACGTAACAGCATCTGGAAACAGATATTCGGAATCCGTTCACGCAACTGGATCAGGCGTTCCCAGGGATCCTCGTTTAGAAAACGCATGGCGGTATCAAAGGTTGCGCCGCCCCACATCTCCAGTGAGAACAGGTTCGGTACTTTGTGAGCGATCACATCCGCGATACGCAGCATGTCGTCGCTGCGCATGCGGGTGGCCAGCAAAGACTGGTGTGCATCTCTCAGGGTAGTGTCGGTGAACAGGGCCTGGTCCTGAGCCAGGATCCAATCCGAAAAACCCTTTGGCCCCAATTCGAGGAGGCGGTCCCGGGTGCCCGGCTGTAAGGGTGAGCGATGATCGTAGGCCGGAACCGGAGCTGGGGTGAAGATCGCCTCGGGTTTCCAGCCTTTGGCGGTGGGGTTGCCGTTGACGACTACCTCGCCGAGATAGTTGAGCAGCTTGCTGGCCCGGTCCCGTCGGGGTTTGAAATCGAACAACGCCGGGGTGGTATCGATCAGCCGCGTGGTTGCCTTGCCGGAACGGAAGGTATCGTCCAGGATGACATTCTCCAGAAACGGGATATTCGTCTTCACACCACGGATACGAAACTCATGCAGCGCACGCTGCATGCGTTCCAGGGCGTTTTCCCAGCTCGGCGAGCGCACCGTGAGTTTCACCAGCAGGGAATCGTAATAGGGTGTAACCACCGCCCCGTTGGTAGCAATCGCTGCGTCCAGACGGATGCCACAACCTGCCGGCGAGCGGTAGGTGAGAATCCTCCCGATGTCCGGCGCAAAACCGTTTTCCGGGTCCTCTGTGGTGATCCGGCACTGCAGCGCGAATCCCTCCCGGGGGATCTGTTCCTGGGGAGGTATACCGATCTCCCCATCGTGCAGGGCCCGGCCCGAGGCCACAAGAATTTGTGAACGCACCAGATCCAGGTTGGTGATCTCTTCGCTGACCGTGTGTTCCACCTGAATACGTGGGTTCATCTCAATGAAGAACCAGTCGCCACTCTCCGCATCGACCAGGAATTCCACGGTGCCCGCGTTATCGTAACCGATCTCACTCGCCAGCCGGACCGCCGCGTCGCACAGGGCGAGCCGCGTTGCCTCCGGCAGATCCACGGAGGGCGCAATCTCGATAACCTTCTGGTGACGGCGCTGCACCGAGCAGTCGCGTTCATGCAGATGCACCACATTGCCATGCCGATCCCCCAGGATCTGCACCTCGATGTGCTTGGCCCGTTGGATGAAACGCTCCAGGAATACCGCGCCGTTACCGAAGGCGTTTTGTGCCTCGTTGCGGGCCTCGTCCAGCAAACGGCCGAGATCGTCCGGGTCACGCACCACCCGCATCCCTCGCCCGCCTCCCCCGTGGGCCGCCTTGATGATCAGCGGAAAGCCGATCCCATCGGCGACACGTACCGCGGTCTCCCGATCCTCGATCGCCTCCTCGGTACCCGGCAGGGTTGGCACCTGAGCCCTTTGCGCAAGCTCCCGAGCAGCAGTCTTGTCCCCCATCTTCGCCAACAAATCGGCGCGGGGACCGATAAAGGTGATCCCGTTGTCCGCACATGCCTGAGCGAATTCCGGATTCTCAGAGAGAAATCCATATCCGGGATGGATCGCATCGACCCCTTTGTCGAGGGCGATGTCGATGATCCCCTGAATGTCCAGGTAGGCGCCAACCGGACCCTTTTCCGAGTTCAGCTTGTAGGCCTCATCGGCCTTGGAGCGATGAATCGAAAGGCGGTCTTCCTCTGCATAAATAGCCACGGTGCGGATCCCGAGTTCATTTGCAGCACGGAAGATTCGAATAGCGATCTCACTGCGGTTGGCAACCAGCAGCTTCTTGAAAGGTTTAATGGACATCTGGGCCTCCGATATCATGCTGCATCGCAGCAATTTCTCAATATATCAGGTACTGGGAATGATCTCCAAACGCGTGTCTCGGCACTTCGCCCCCCCGTTAAGGGAAATGGTACTTACTTACGCTTAAAAAACACCGTCATTCCGGCGCATGCCGGAGGAGTGGTGCATGGATGCACCGTTTACAGACCTAAGGATGGCATCCAGGGAACTTGCACCGTCCCGCCTTCTGGATTCCGGCATGCGCCGGAATGACGAAAACCGAGCGGTTTGCCTTAAGTAAGTGCCATTGCCGTTAAGGGCATTTCCTTCGAGGGTGACTCGCGCACCGCAGGAAGTGCCCTTGGGGTGCAGGCAATGGTAGCACCCTTGTCAAGGGTCACAACGCAAAGCAAAGCAAGGGCATTCTTGTAGCTCCTAACAATTTGAATTTACTAGGGCCGTCCGAAGCGTGCCTATCTAGTGCCCGTCCACAAACAGGCATTTTTTGAGCCCCCCCAGACGCTAGAAAACCATTACCCACTAATTTGCTCAGGTTTTCTTTTTCGAACCCATATCACTATTTTTTTCTCATTGGGAAATTCTACGATAAGAATTTGAAAATTTTGAAAATAGCTACGATGAGAAGCTGGCAAAACGGTCGTAAATCTTCAATTTCCTACGACCGATAATTTGGACGAAACTACCAGGGTGATTTTGCGCTCTACAGTTTTTATGGATATCCTCGATCACCATTGGTGGTTTGTCGAGCATTTAACGGGGAGTATTTAACGGGTGTCCCGTATCTTGGTCGTCCCGTATCTTGATAATACTAAGTCAGAGGCACGGCTGACTAAAAGCAAAACCTGCCAGGAACGCAGCATTAAAGTGAACAAAATCCACTATATGCGTAAACTTAAGGATGATCTCGCCGGGGCCGGACGGCCCGTGCCGTGGATTCAGCTCAAGGGCCACTGGCTGCAACAGGCGGGGTTTGAGATCAATACCCCGGTCAAAGTCAGGGTCATGAACGGCTGTCTGGTATTGACCACGCAATAGCCGAAATGACACAAGGCCCGGTCTGATGGCCGGGTCTCAACACGCACAAGAGGTTCCAACCATGTCGCTAGCCCATTCCGCTAAACAGGAAGCCCTGGAGGCCATCCAACGGCTGCCCGACACCGCCGATACCGAAGAGATCATGTACCGACTCTATGTCCTGGAGAATATCCGCCGTGGCCAGCAAGACGCCGCCGAAGGCAAAACCCAACCGGCTGAAGAGGTGCTCAAGGATATTCAAACATGGTGAAGTGGACGGCCCACGCCAAGGCCCAGCTTCGCCATATTCATGATTACATCGCCCAGGACTCCCCCCTCTACGCCAAGCGTGTCAGTGAAGAACTGGTGCGCAAAACCATCGGTCTGGATGCGTTGCCCTGCAAAGGCTACAAGGTAGCGGAACTCAACGAAGATGCCGTGCGCGAACTGGGGCTTTACTCCTACCGCATTCTCTACGAGATCAAATCCGACAACCTCATCGAAGTGTTGGCCGTGATCCACAAGCGGCAACACCTGGAACCGGAAGATATTCCGAGAAAATAAATGCGTCCCCTTTTGCCCGGGGCTTGAGATCCCCATCGTAGGTCACCACTTAAAGGGCTCTGACCCCTTTAACTTTATGGCAGCGTGTGAAGAATAGACCTACCACTTAACAGGCTAAATAAAACGAAGGGGCCGTTGCCCACTCCTTCGTTTTACGTAAAGGGCTTTGACCCCTTTAATTAGGAAAACCAAAATGGTGAGTGTCCCGGTTTATGATTATCGTTACAATGGGTGTCTCGATAGTATGCTGGTTTCAAGATCGGGTCGATGGTCAAGATACGGGTCAGGCCGGGACGGCTGATCTTGACTACCCAGTAATCCCAAACAAAAAAGCCCCGCTCTACTCTGAACGGGGCTTTTTTGGAAAACCAAAATGGTGAGTGTCCCGGTTTACCGGTTGAAGGTTGCCAGAATTGGGGGATTTTAGCAAATTAGTGGTGGGTGTCTGGTTTGCTTTCTGAGCACTACGGTCTGTTAGGATGGGTGTCCGGGTAATCCATATTCTTTTCATACCATTTCTGGAAAATCAATGCCCACCTAGTCCATTCATCTTTATTCTGCTTATCATCTTCAAGGGATTCTTGTACATTTTTCGCAAGCCAAGAAAACTTTTTACTTGAACTTAAATCTTCAAGCATTTTATCGACACTAGTCTTTGATTCAATGACGTCTAAAACTTTCTTTGCACAAGAATATGCTTCAGAATAAGCCTCTTTATCATAATAAATTCGGCTTAACATCTTTAGCGATTCAAGATGATCTGGAGAGATCGATAGCAATCGAATCAGAATTTCTTCTGCTTTATCATTCTTCCCCATTTTTAAATAGCAATCGGCCAACAGCCACATACTAGGCACATCGTCTTCTTTCTCGCTCAAATAAGCACGCGCATAATCCACTGTCTTTCCGAAGTTATCGGCAGTATAAGCTCTCCCCATTTTATATCGCAGAATATATAGCTTAATAAAATTCATATTGAATTAACTACGCAACTAAAGCGCCATAAACCCGATACAGCCAAGATAAGCAGCATAGCACGCAGCCGCACATCCCCCTTTTGCAACAGGATGAGGCGGACAAAGAGGTGACGCGCAGCCCCTTAAACAGGGTGTTAACACTGCAACTCTGCAAAATGCTTGAGCCGCTTTCCCCTTGCCTGGTGGCTCAGGAGTATCGACTGGTGGTTGAGGTGGCCTTACTTCAGGTGTACCTCCAGGTGGTAGCGGCTTGGGTGGGTTAGTTGGATCCAGTACGGGGTTATTAGGATCAATAGGTGGCTCGAACTCAATCTCGCCTGTCGGATCAATAAACCGTAGCGGATTCGCGCTAGCGTATAAATATACCCTATCGTTGCATAAAACCGGGCTAAATTTGATCAAGCAGCTTTCTTTAGCTGATCCAGATAATGCAACAACTCGTTTTGTGCCGCTGAATTGGCACTCATAGAGAGTGTCAGCCGACCTTGAGGCCGGATGAGGCGCCCAGCCCGTTGAATGATACGCCGCCGTA
>JARRNW010000282.1:0-7669 GCA_037384565.1 Candidatus Thiodiazotropha sp. | reverse complement strand
GCTGGTGTGGTCGGGTCTCCTGCTCGGAGGGGCCGGCATCGCGGTCGGCGTCGCGGTCGGGTGGCTGGCCCCTTCCAAGTCCTGAGCGAACAAAGCAGGCCGCCGGCCTTTGAGTCCGTGGCCATTTCAACCGGCCGACCGAACGGTGAAGGCCGCATTCCGGTCAATATTTCAATCGTTCCCAGCGGCTCGGTGCTGCCCAGCCGGCAGCCTATTGAAATGACACTGGACTGGTGAAAAACAATTCATGGTTGGTTGTCTCGTAATTTGAGTGTGTTTAGATGCAGTGATTTCATTTTCATTGGTAGCCGTTTCGCGGCTGGTAGTGCGAATGTTGGGGTTACCCCTCATTGCTCAGGAATGTAAATGTAAATTGTTGCACCATGGTTAATCTCACTCTCGGCCCATACGCGGCCACCATGCCGCTTGATAATCCGGCTGACGTTCGCCAGCCCGATCCCTGTACCTTCGAATTCATCGGAACGATGGAGCCTCTGAAAAACACCGAAAAGTTTGTCCGCATAGGCCATGTCGAAACCAACGCCATTATCGCGGATAAAGACCGTGAACTCTTTTTCCCGATCTGGTAAACAGCCAATCTCGATCCTTGCCTCTGGCCGCGGATGGGTAAACTTTATGGCGTTGGAGATCAGATTGGTCAATGCCAGGCGCAGCATTGCCTGGTCGCCGCTGACCGTAGGCAGATCGGCTATACGCCAGTGTATAATGCGGTCTTGCGTCTCCGGCTCAAATTCCCGGATGATTTGCTGCACTATGCTACCTAAGTCAACCGGTTTTTTGGACATTTCGTTCCTGCCAAGCCGCGAAAAAGAGAGCAGATCATCAATCAATATACCCATTTTCCCGGTAGCGCTGCAAATGGTTTCCATGTAATGCTGGCTCTGTTTGTCAAGAGCGCTCCCCGCTCTCTTTTGAAGCAGGTCGACAAACCCAACAATATGGCGCAACGGCGCGCGCAGGTCGTGCGATACCGTGTAGGCGAACGCTTCCAGTTCCTTGTTGACCGTCTCAAGCTCTGCCGTGCGCTCTGCTACCTGTTGCTCCAGATCGCGCTGGCGTTCTTCGTTAGCGCGGAGTTTCGTTTCTCTCACCTGCCTGAGCCGCAGTATCCCGCCAGCAGCACACCCCACTCCTGCCAGTACCACCAGCAGCATAAACCACCTTGTCCGCCAGAACGGGCCAATCACTATCACTTTGAGCGTGGCCTCCTGGTCGCTCCATACGCCGTCGTTGTTGGAGCCGCGCGCGCGCAGCGTGTAGGTTCCGTCCGGCAGACCTGAATAACGGCCGGTGCGCCCGGGACCCGCGTTGTACCAATCCTTATCCACACCTTCCAGCTTGTACTGGTAGTGGTTTTTCTCCGGTTGGCGGTAACTCAAGGCTACCATTTCAAACTCGAAGTAATTCGCTTTCCAGTTCAGGGTAATTTTTTTCACCAACTCAGGAGCCACGTCAAGCTTCATGCGGCTCCCCCCCTGCGTCAGTTTGGTGAAAAATACAGGGGGATTATACGGGTTATCGACAATTTGATCGGGATAGAAATAGGTTGCCCCGCCGGTACCGGTCATCCAGATTTGTCCGTCCGGCAAAGTCACTGGAGCATAAGAACATGCCAGGCCAGGGGGGATTCCGTCCTGTCGGGTAAAGACTTTTGTTGCGCCCGTTTGGGGATTTAGACGAGTGAGCGTTCCATTAGGAAAACTGCCATTCCATAGCAGCCCCTGATTATCTTCTGCTGTCGAGCTGACATAGTCTGAGGGATAGTTGTAGCCGTATATACTTTTAAAAGAAGTGAATTTGTCGCTGGTTTGATCGTACCGGTTCTGGCCCATCCAGAATCGTCCTTTGGAATCGATCAAACCGGCATTGGTTTCAAAATCCTTGCTGGTGAAATCAGTCTTGTTGAAAAGGTGCTTTCTGACCACCTTTTCGGTATTCAGATCAAATAGATCAAACCCGATTCCATGGCTAAGCAGCCAGATCTGATTGCCTTCCATTTGATAGTAAGCCGGTAGAAGAGGATGGGCTCCGCTGGTGCCGCTGAGGGATTCCTTTGGATGTGCCGGATCTGGAACAATAATTTTAGCCTGCCCTGTTAGCTTATTGAACTTGAGAAGTCCTTCACCCCAGATACCTGCATAGAGCAGATCGGGATTCTGTTTGTCGGTCCACACCGGCCAGACTTTGGATCGCGTACCTGAGGGGTATCTGTTGACGACGATTCGGGTGTTCCAATTGTATTCGACCACCACCCCTTTTGCCACCACCCAGATGATATCTTTGTTGCGCGGCTCAAAATCAAAATCTTCGATGTAGGACGGAAACCCCTGTGGCTTCTGCGGGTCGGGGAGAATGTGGTTGATGATGCGAGCGGTTTTGGGGTCCACACGGGCAATGCCTGTGGAAACTTCGGTAACCCAGATATTGCCGTCAGGTCCCAAACGAAGCGGACAGCTAACATCCAAAAATCCTTCTTTGGGGTTCTGGCTGCGGGAGATAGACTTAAATCGATGGGCGCCCGGGTCAATCTTCTGTAAGAATCCTTGTTCATTGACCACCAGCCAAAATATCCCATAAGGTGAGGCATGGTTTGGAAATAAGCCAATCGGTAAATGAAATTATTTGCAATTTTTTGTGAGCCTGGCAAGTTGGCTCGATAATGGGAGAATGTTTTTACCTTGGGATCCAGACGGTTCAAACCACCCGTTGTAGTGCCAGCCCAAATAAAGCCATCATTATCTTCCACAGTGGCCTGGACATATTTCCCGTACAGCGCCTTCGGGTCATTAACATTTTCTGCATAATGTTCGATAACCCGTCCTGTCCGGGGATCGAATTTGTGCAGTCCGGTAGCCGTGCCGACCCAGAGTGAACCGTCCTTCGCAGTCAACACTGACCAGACATCGTTGTCGAGCAGTGTTGCCGGATCGCCGGCCTTGTGCTTATAGGCAGTAAACTGCCCACTTTTTTTGTCAAATTTGTTCAGCCCATTTACGGTGGCTATCCAAATGAACCCATCCCTGTCTTCGGCAAAGAGTTGAGTCTTCTGGAAGAACAAAAAGGATCCACCACTCAATGCATTTGGCTCATCGGGATTGGAGACGTATGTGCTTATTTTACCGGTCTTTTTATCGTATACGACAAGTCCGGATAATGCATTCATCCAAATCAGCCCTTCAGAATCTTCGAATAAGGCTGAAATCGTATCGCCAGAATAGATCGTTTCCGCCTCATAGCCATTATATTTTATGGCTCCGTTGATTCCGGCCAACCACAGAAAACCATCTTTGTCCTGGATGACATTATAAATATTGCCGTAATCCCCTGCGACGGTTTCAAAAACAAGGCTGGTAGGGTCGAATGGCGGCAGTTCAGGTGACTGGGCTTGAACGCGCATTGGCGCGGAGTAAAGGATCATCAGCACCAAGAAAACTGAGGAAAAGACATGTTTCAACCGTATCGGCCAAAGAACCTTTTTACGTGCTAACATGTTTACCCTCTTTAGAAAAAAGCTCAACTAATCGGCATGCACAGAAGACCCCACAATAATCATCGTCATGATCATGCCACACACGATCATTTTATACATACGCTTTCTCTCCGGGCCTAACACGGCAGGAATCAGGGTATCTCAGAACGATACGCAATTGTGATGCCCAAATTCTTCTCGGTGAATGCCAATCCTCTTCCTCTATCTCATTGCCATCATCACGTTACCATGTGGCAGCGTTGTTTGTTGTGGTCGCCAGAATGACTCCATATGACTTCACCATAGATAACACACTCGTCATGAGAGAGGCTACTTCTACCCGACAGGGTAGCCTTTCCATAATCTATGGCGGCATAACGGAACAATATGAAAAATATAGGACACCCATGATTCATTGACAAATCATCACCTTTGCAGGAACTTGCAGAGATCTTCGCCATTGATATCTGTACCTATGCCGTCATGTCCAACCACTATCATTTGGTACTACGGGTCGACCGGTAAAAGGCGGAGGAGTGGGGTAGCGTACAAGTAGCTGAGTAGTGGGAAAAACTCTTCAAGCTACCGCTCCTCGTAAGTCGCTATTTGCGCAACGATACCACCACCAGGGTAGAGATGGAAAAGGCCGAACAGATCATCGAGACATGGCGTGATCGGCTGACCGATATCTCCTGGTTCATGCGCAGCTTGAATGAATACCTGGCCCTGCGAGCCAACGAAGAAGACCGTTGTACCGGCCGTTTCTGGGAGGGACTTTTCAAAAGCTAGGCATTGCTGGATGAGGCCTCGATTCCAACATGCATGAGCTATGTCGACCTCAATCCGGTACGGGCAGGTATTGCGGAATCACCGGAAGGATCAGACTTTACCTCTATTCTACAGCGTATACGGCAAAAGACGAAGCCTAGTCGAAAATCGAAATACGCCACCGCAGAGTCGCAACCGATACTCATGCCCCTGGTCAAGCAAAGCCAAGACCGGCATAAGAACTCCATCGGCTTTGCCTTACCGGATTATCTGGAACTGGTTGACTGGGCAGGCAGGGCAATTCGGGATGATAAGCATGGTGCCATTTCAGAACAAGCACCTCCCATACTGCAGCGTATAGGTTTAGAACCGGGACGTTATCTGCAACACTTGCAAGGCCTGGCAGAGACGGAGAAACCGATCATGTTTGGGCACGTCGAACAGATTTGGCAAGCGGCAAACTCACTGGGGCGTTGTTTCATCAAGTGGATCGGGGAAGCACAGCGTATTTATCGAACTGCCTAGAGCAATAAATCCTGTTTTGTTCGATGATTACTCGCCTGAGCAGACTCGGGTTGGCTGGGTTATGCCTTTATTCTGATGAAGAGTGATCCGCCATCAGGTTTTCTTGATCCAACTCCCTCTTTTGAATGAACCTGGATCGAAGCTATCTAGTGAAACCTGTTGGTCGTTGTATGGTATAAAATACTAAATCTTGGGTGTCCCACTTTTCCACCACCGGGTCAATGGTATGACGACTTTGGAGATACTTCAAACGATCGGATGTGCAATCACTATTAACCATAGACCACAGGGTAATGCGACGCCAACGCGGCCGGTCTACCTTGCGATTCCCCAATGTACAAGACTCGCTTTTTAGACGCCAATTCGATCCTATCCGTTTAAACCGCCACGGGTTTACCGAAGGCTTCAAGCCGTGGTAGACGGATATTTCCGGCGAATTCGGATTTCGATTTACTGCCTTGATATACAGGGATGGCGTGACTATTCTCTAATAATACTGACAGCATTGTCCAACCACATAAACAGCTCAGGGCAACTGTGTATTTACTGGGGCAGAAAGGATCAGAGGTCGGGCGTCATCTCCCCTGGTGGAGCAGCATCCAGTGCCTTGAACTAGAAGGGTGACTGGTGCAGTTCCGGATAGGATTAGTCACCGAGAGACGAAAGCCGAAGGTACGCCGATCTGCCGAGCCCAACCGCGTCTACGGACGAACCCGATGTAGGTAAGCCGAGGGGGGGTTATCCTATTAACAGGGCAGGATAAAGAGCGACCCCACGAGGCTTTTGGCGTATCTATGGCAGATATTGGACACCGTTGCACCATGTCATTTCAAGATATTGCTCATAATCCGATGTATCGGATTATTCTGCCATTGCGATGGAAGGCAATTAGCCTCGCCGTGCTGTGTATTGCTCCGACTGTAATCACGAGCGTACAGGCGCTTGAAGTTTCAGCCTATGCCAACTTAAATATTCACGCTGAATACGTTGAACCTGACAAAGTAACAGCGCAAGTGAAAAAATATACCGGCTTGCGGGATGCCCACTCGCAAATCGGCATGAATTTCGAGCATGAACTTTCTGATAATCAAAAGGTGAGGTTTCATTTATTTACGCCTGTAGATCTGGCTAATCTGGAGTTTCAGGATACCTGGGATCATGATGCCGACGCCCCGCAATACTAAATCTATTGGACGACACCTTTTGGTGAACTTAAGGCTGGGTACCTTTATTTACCCTACTACGACGCCATTGCTTCAGTGGTCGACCGTTTTAGTTCCTACTATACGGGCTTTGCCACCTACTCCGCTTTTCGCACCAACAAATCGCTGGTCTATGTATCACCGTCATTCAACGGCTTCAACTTATCTCGGCGTGCAGGATCAGCAGGAATTATTGAATACTCGATTATGGGGCATTTCGGCCAGCCACCAGCCAATCGATGGGCTATTCATTGGTATCAAAACCGAGGTGTTCGACACAGATAATTCAGGAGGCTATGGCGGCGATGGTGATCGCTCTACCGCTGCCTTTGTTTCTTACGACTATGGCAAGCAGACATTCAAGGCAATGCTGGCGGATACCGACAATTATGGAGAAGTCAGCTATACGCTTGGTTGGGATTATCGCTACTCAGATATCGTAAAGTTTTTTGCGGAATATTATGCAGATGAGGAAACCTCAGCTATTACTGCTGAACGCGCAGGTTCAGAGGTGTTTGATACGGATGCCAGCGGTGGCAGTGCCCTGGCCGCTGGCGTTAGCCTGAATTTTGCTTGGTAAATAGAGGTGGCTATCCGATATTTACACGCAATCGGTGCATTGTTATTCGGCTTGTTGCTGTGCTTGATATCGATTAAATGTTTCGCGCAGAGCAACCTCCAGGCACCAGAAGCGGAACAACTTCGCTTTTCTCAGCTGACGGTGGAAGACGGTATCTCCAACGCTCAAGTTTACTCGGCCGTGCAGGATGTAGCAGGCTTTATCTGGTTCGGTACCCGTTTTGGGTTGAACCGCTTCGACGGCACCGAAATCAAAAACTATTTTCATGACCCGAACAACAGCAACAGCATTGGCGACAACTGGGTATGGGACCTGATGTTGGATGGTGACGGCATGTTGTGGACGGCCACCTGGGGTGGCGGTCTGACCCGTATCGATTTAGAGCATGAACGTTATATCCACTATCGGCACGACAAGGATGATCCCAACAGTCTGAGCAGCAACAACGTCTGGGACCTGTTCCAGGATAGCGACGGCATCATCTGGGTGGGTACCGAGGCGGGTCTGGATCGCCTCAACCCGGATGGCAGTGTCACTCGCTATATCCCGGATCCAGGAAATCCCGACAGCTTGAGTGCTGACAACATCTCCGGCATCCAGGAAGACGCCGAGGGACGGCTGTGGCTGGCAAGTTACGGCGGTGGCCTTACAGTGTTCGACAAAGCAAACAACAGCTTCAAACAGTATCGGCACGATGCCGATGTGCCTCACAGTCTCAGCCACAACAACCTCTGGGGGGTGTTGATCGACCAACAAGGCGCAGTATGGCTTGCCACTGAAGGAGGCCTTGATCGCTATGATCCCGCCCTGGATGGCTTCAAACACTACAAAAACCAGCCGGGTAATAGCGCAAGCCTGCCTTCTGATACGGTAACAGGCCTGTATGAAGACAGCCGGGGGCGGCTGTGGGTTATGATCTGGGGGGGAGGATTGGCGTTGCTGGATCGGAAAACCGGGCAGTTCCAAAGCTATACGCACGATCCATCCGATCCTGCTTCACTGGCGGACAATACCGTCTGGCAGGTGCTGGAAGATCGTAACGGGGTAATCTGGGTAGCCTGCGAAAACAACATCAGCAAGTACGATCCGATCGAACACCGTTTT
>JARRNW010000281.1:0-5885 GCA_037384565.1 Candidatus Thiodiazotropha sp. | reverse complement strand
CGCCCCACCACCTTGGACGAACCGCGATCCCCATGGGCCACCGCCTCGATCGCCTCGGCGGCACCGCGACGCAGGGAGTGCACCTGCACCACATCGCCCCGCCGCACATGAGTGAGCAGGGTACCGATGGTCGCCTGCTGCGGGGAGATCGCAATATCGATGGGTCCGCTCTGCACCAGGTCCACGTAAGAGGGACGATTGATCAACGCCATCACCCGGGCGGCACCGAGCCGTTTCGCCAACATGGCCGAGAGGATATTAGCCTCATCGTCGTTGGTCACGGCACAAAATACATCGGTGTTTTCGATATTCTCCTCGAGCAGCAGATCCTCGTCCGCGGCGTCGCCATGCAGGACGATGGTCATGTCCAGCAGCTCGGCGTTCTCCCGGGCCTGTTCCTGGATTTTCTCGATCAGCTTGACCCGGTACTTCTGCTCCAGTGAGGTGGCCAGACGTCGGCCAATGTTGCCCCCTCCAGCGATGATCAGACGTTTGTACGGCTTTTCCAGCTTGCGCAGTTCGCTCATCACCGAGCGAATGTTCTCGGCGGCGGCGATGAAGAAGACCTCGTCCTCGGCTTTGATCTTGGTATCACCACGAGGCTGAATAACTTCGCCCTCGCGATAGATCGCCGCCACCCGGGCCTCCACATTCGGCATGTGCTGGTAGAGCGTGCTCAACTCATTACCCACCAGGTGTCCTCCATGATAGGCCTTGACCGCCACCAGGCGCACCCGGCCGCCGGCGAAATCGAGCACCTGAAGGGCACCGGGATACTCGATGAGTTTGAGGATGTAGTCGGTGACCAGTTGCTCCGGGCTGATCAATACATCCACGGGAAAGGCGGGGGATTCGAACAGCTTTGGATAGTCCTGGTAACCCTGGGCGCGCACCCGGGCAATCTTGGTGGGGGTGTGGAACATGCTGTAGGCGACCTGGCAGGCCACCATGTTGGTCTCGTCACTGTTGGTGACCGCGAGGATCATGTCGGCGTCCTCGGCACCCGCCCTGCGCAGGATATCCGGATGTCCCGCGTGACCCCTGACTGTCCCCAGGTCGAGGCGGTTTTGCAGCTCGAGGAGCAGATGCGGATTCTGGTCAACCACGGTGATGTCGTTGGCCTCGCTCACCAGCGCATTGGCTACCGAGCGACCGACCTGACCCGCGCCTAGGATGATTATTTTCATTCTTCAACTGGGATTACGTGGAATAGGTCGTCAGATGATAGCTGATAAGCGCACGGGACGTCAGTATTACTGGCTGACGGGTGAACCGTTAACGGGCCAAAGACGAATGGCTCTTATTTAAGAAAATACTCTGGATCCCGGCATGCGCTGGGATGACAGGGGTTTACAGCGTAAAGTCTGCACTATTCAGGTTAGCGAAACCGGACACGCCTTCAGTCCAGAATACCGTTGACCCCATCGACCGTCGTTACACCGGTCGGCGCGTTCTGATCGAGCTGCTGATACACGCGGCTCAGGGGGGCCACATGGGCATCACGACCGCCCACGAAGCTCTGCTCGGCGACGATCACCCGATAGGCCTTGTTCAGTTCCATAGCCCGTTCCGCGGAGGGGTAGAGAAGATAACCGATATCATCTTTCAACCTGTCAAGGGCGTCCTGGCGCAGCGTGCCGTCGGCGTCGAAGAAGCGGCTCAGCACCTCCTCATTGGCGCGGAATTCGTCGCCGGCGCCGTTTTGCGCCAGGTAGTGGGCGTACTCACTGACCCCGTCAGGCCGTTGCGGATCCGCCACACCGGTCAGTCCCTGCTGACTCCAGTGGGACCAACCGGCCAGGGGAGCACCGGCATCACCGAACTTGCGGGGAAATGAAAAGACGGTATCGGTGGTCGCGCCGATGCCGCTGTGACAGCCCATGCAGAAGAGACTCTCCTCCTTGGTCTGGGGGCGCAGGTCGCCGTTGCGATCCTCGATGAAACCCTGGTAGCGCCAGCCCTGGGTAAACATCCCTTTCTCCATGTCACCCGATACATGACGGATGGCATCCGGATCCAGAACCCGTTCCCTGACCTCCTGCTGGGCCGCCTGTTCCAACACATAGTAGGGATACTCAGTGACCTTACGCGCGTAGCGCAGCTCCTTCATACGCGCAGCCATGGCGATGCTGCCATCGGGGAGCGGATCGATATAGCGGACACTGTGAAGAAACTCGCTCCCCATTGGAAACAGGCCCGCCGCCGGGGTCACCTGACCCTCGTTTTGCAGTTGGCGGGCCCTGCCGACGAAGGACATGTTGCGCCCCTCGGCCGGCGCCCAGTCATAGGTAATGTGATCGGCGCTCGCCAGTACGCCATCCTTATCCAGGTCGACTCCCAGGCGCTGCTCATCGACCACCTCGATAGGGATATCGTGTTGTTTGATCAGGGCTTCGACGATGGCCAGATTGATCTTGTAGATCCGCAGATCGAACACCCCCAGGTCATTCTCCCGGAACTCGGTGCCGAGCCGGATCAGCACATCATCGGTGGAGCCGTTGGTGGGCCAGAAGGTGCCGAGAAAAGGATAGTAGGCGAAGGCACGCCAGCCGGTGTAGCCACCGCTGGGATCTCGATCGAAGCCTTCGGCATCGAAATCAAAATAACTGTCAGGGATATAGCCATCCCACTGACCGTCGCCATACAGATCCCAGTTGGCGGGCAGGTGGCGCAGCAGGTCGGCGAGAATGAGGCTGCCATCCTCAGCGATGTAGTTACTGGTGCGCACATAATCGAGGATCTCCTGGTCGGAAAGGGCATCGACCTGGTTGCTGCGATCCAGGAACAGGTTCGACCAGGGATTGATCAGTGCCGGCTCCGGAAGACGATAGGCTGTTTGCAGGTCGCTGTCGGTCACATAGTTGGGCGCCTTCCCAGTGGTATGACAGGAATAGCAGGGATTATGAACCTTACCGTTCTCGTCGGTGGTCTTCGTATAGCATTGGGACGTAATGTAGGCGGTCGGATTCAGAACCCGGGAGTCGGTGACCGGGTAGTCCGCGTCGTAGGGAAAGCGCGAGAGGCTGGACGTCTCATCGTTTACCGTTTCGTTGTTGCTGTCGCCACTGGAACTGCCGCCCCGGCAAGAGAGGAGCATGCCAAGTGCTGCGACAGTAAGGATAGTAGTCAGGGTGAGGGCAATGCGCGGCATAGGGTCTGACCTCCGATTTTTTGCGTACTGAAACGGGCAACGGGGGCCGCACAATGACGCCCCCCTGTACAGCCTCGGAGGCACACCTCACAGTGGTGCGCCTCCTAAGCGACCCTCGTTACTGATCGAGAGCGGGAAAGGGACCGATGTAACCGACGTAGGACTCGAAGTCCGAATCGCTGGCCGCCTTGTCCGCGTCACTCTCACCGAACGGATGCTGAGTCACCATGGTGACGTAGCCGTAGCCGTTCACGTTGCTGTGCCAGAACGGGGAGGTGGTCTCCGAACCGAACGGGGTGGTGGCGATGCGCTGCAGTTCCTGGGTCTTCACGTTGTAGGCCCAGAGCATGTCATTCTGGTGATGACTGGTGTCCTCGCCGATCAGCAGCATGCCGTACTTGGGCAGGTAGGAGAGATTGTCGGGCATGGAGATGGCGTTGAGCGCACAATCGTTTTGCGACGATTCGAACGCGGTACCGTCATAGGCGGAGGCGCCCAGGTACTGTCCCTCCAGGATGCTGTACATGTTGCCGACCACATAGTTACTGTCGATCTCGTTGCCCTCAGAGTCCAGAGAACCGACAGCCACGTTCATGCCGTAGACCGCACCACATTTGTTCTGCTCGGCAAGTTGGACGTGATCGGGGCCACCCACATCGTGGGAGTCACCGGCCAGCATGCCCTTGGCAACCTCGGACATAGCCACGTAGAGCACATTGTTATCCGGGTTGAAGGTGATGCCCTCCTCCTTGCGGAACTCGGTGGTAGCGCCCATATAGGCGGCGTACAGACGGGTTTCCAGGCGTGAAGCCAACTGCGCCCGACCACTCTTCAGACTGACGCACATCAGGCCGGAATCGTAGGTGTTGGTTGCGGTGTAGCCGCTCGGGCAGGTGCCGGTAGCGGCATCGGTCGGATCAGCCTTGTCGAACAGGGTTGCGAAGGTGACGCTGGTATCGGCCAGTGCGGTGGCGATCTCCGTATCACTGGCGTGGCCCAGGTTGATCCACTCGATGGAGGCAGAACCCGCACCCTCTGCGGACTCCTGAATCCAGTGCGCGGCATAGAGGGTGCCCGCGCTGAGGTCGGCGGCAGTATCGGCCACATACATGAAGAGACCCACGTTGGTACCGTCATCCGACATGTAGACGGTGCGCTGATCGGGCATGACATAGGCCAATTCGTGGGCGAAACGGCCCATGCTGTAGTGCTTGGCAACATCGGTGGCGCCATCGGCGGAGGTGATGGTGATTTCCGGTATCCAGCCGTAGTAATAACCGATATGGGCGGCATTGGCCGCATCGTTGGTCACACCGTTGTACTCGGCGATGGTCGCGATATGGGTGTCGTGCCAGCCATCACAGGCGGTGTCGCCGAACCAACAGGGCTCGGTGGTTGGCGCAGGGTTGAAGCTGCCCATCGGCGGTTCGTACTCTTCCGAACCCAGATGGCTGTCCCAGGGTGTGGTCTGGCCAGCGCAGTTGACATAGGTACCATAAACCTCAGAGAAGTCGACCGGACGGGTGGCCACGGCGCTGAGGTTACCGCTGCCATCCTGACTCAGCTCAGTGACATAGGCACCGCCCTGGGCGCATTCGAGCTGAGTCACCGCGAACAGTTTGTCACCGAAGGCCGGCCTTGTTGATCAGGGCGCCAAATTTGATGGTGTCGCTGGCGGCACCACCGAGCAGGGACATCTCTTCATTGGTGCGCATCAGGGCGTTATAGCCGATCGCGTAGGTGGTCTGGTTGACCGTGACCTCGGCGGAGGCACGATTCTGAGACTTCTGCGCGTCAGTCGTTGGTACCGAGATCGGCGCAAAGCTCATGCTGTAGGCCAGTCCGTTCTCGCCGTTACAGACATACTGGGTCTCCTGCACCTCGCTGTCATCGAGCACTCCGTTGCTGTTCGCATCGATCCCGGATGTCACTTCGATACCGCCGTTGGAACAACCGGGGATCGAGTCCAGGGTACGGGTAGCCGTCATCGTCGACGCCTGCCCCGAAGAGGAGGAGGATGAGGAGGAATCATTGTTACAGCCGCTCAGGATGAGCATGGGGCCGATAATCGCAGCCGACACGAATAGGGCCATGGGTTTCTTCTGAAAGCGTACGGAATGAGACATGGAAACCTCAATAAGACTTGGTTGGTAAATTGAGCGGCAGATTATTAGCCAGAATCGTGACGACACAGTGACGCGGTTATGACTGAACAGTTACAAGGTTCAGCCAGCCCACGTTCTAGACTTGAGGCAGACCCGATGAGCAGCCGACACCAAGCGGGTCAACTCAATGAGGATTTTGATTGAATTTAAAAGTGACGAATCGATGAACGGTAGGTCGGGATAGCGCGAATCGCACCACCGTCATCCCGGCGTATGCCGGGATCCAGAATGTCTGACGGTGCGAGTTTCCTTGATGTCACCCTCAGGTTCGTAAACGGTGCATCCTTGCACCACTTCTCGGCTCAAGATGTCGTCAAACCTTGAAATGATCCACCAACCCCTTGAGTTGCTCGGTCAGCTTCGCAAGATCGTCGCTCGCCGCGGCGGTTTGTTGGGCCCCCGATGAGGTTTGATCAGCGACTTGGTTAATGCTGATGATACTGTGGTTGATCTCTTCGGTAACGCTGCTCTGTTCTTCCGACGCGCTGGCGATCTGGCTGTTCATCACCGAGATGTGCTCTACCGCCTGATTAATCGTATGCAATGCCTCTCCGGCCAAGGCCGCCTGA
>JARRNW010000280.1:0-5453 GCA_037384565.1 Candidatus Thiodiazotropha sp. | reverse complement strand
CAACCGTGCCCGCCGTATCCGCCACACTGTCTTTGGCATTTTGATAGGAACCCACATCATCGTTGGCATAGCCCACCAGTTTGGTTGATTTCTTCACGGGAACGGCCCTGGAGGATGCGGTGGATCTTGGCTTCGTTGGTGCCGATTCCATCCATGGCCTGGAAGAGCTGTTTTGCGTCTTCCCCCGGGCTGTTGGGCGCCCTATTTTGGGGAGTGCTCCGTTCGCCGCGCAGGGCGGCCTCCGCCTGTTTCAGGTCATTGCCGCTGAGATCCCCTTTGATATCGGCGCTGAGATCCCGCCCGGGGTGGTGATCTTGATAGACCCCAATATTCACCGGTTATGAGACACTACACAGAACTTCACATAAACCAATACGAGCCACCATGCCGCAACCGATCGACCTTCTGATCCATGCCGAATGGATCATTCCTGTGATACCGGAAAACCAGATACTCCAGGGACATGCCCTGGCGGTACAGGGCGGAAAGATCCTGGCGCTGTTACCTGGGGAAGACGCTGACCGAATTTACCAGCCGGAGCAGCGACTTGAATTGCCAGGTCACGCCCTGATTCCCGGCCTGATCAATGCCCATACCCACGCGGCCATGTCACTGCTGCGGGGGCTGGCGGATGACCTGCCCCTGATGACCTGGTTGAACGAACATATCTGGCCTGCGGAAGCAAAATGGATCAATGAAGAGTTCATCCACGACGGCAGCCAACTGGCGATCGCCGAGATGCTGCTTAGCGGGACTACCTGCTTTAACGACATGTATTTCTTTCCCGACATCACCGGGCGGGTGGCGGATCAGGCAGGAATTCGCGCGGTACTCGGGCTGATCGCCATCGATTTCCCCTCGGCCTGGGCGGCGGATGGTGACGAATATCTACGGAAAGGGCTCGAGGTACATGACCAATTCCGCTCACATCCTCGGATTCACACCGCCTTCGCGCCCCATGCGCCCTATTCGGTGGGAGACCCGATACTTAAGCGGGTCCGAATGCTGGCGGACGAACTGGAGATCCCAGTTCATATGCATGTCCACGAGACCCGGGATGAAATCGTTCAGGGCATTCAGCAACACGGTAACCGACCCATGCAACGCCTCCAGGATCTGGGGCTGCTCTCCCCCGGTCTCGCTGCGGTGCACATGACCCAGATCGAGGATGATGAGATCGAGACCTTTGCCGCCAGTGGCGCCCATGCGGTGCACTGCCCCGAATCCAACCTGAAACTGGCCAGCGGTTTCTGTCCGGTGGTACCTCTGATCGAGGCCGGGGTGAACCTGGCCCTGGGTACCGACGGTGCTGCGAGTAACAACGATCTGGACATGTTCGGGGAGATGCGAACCACGGCGCTGTTGGCCAAAGGGGTTTCCGGCAGCGCCCGGTCCCTGCCTGCCTCCCAGGCCCTCGCCATGGCCACTATCAATGGAGCCCGGGCATTGGGACTGCAGGAGGTCACGGGATCGCTGGAGGTGGGCAAGTCCGCCGATATGGTCGCTGTCGATCTGGGTCGCATTTCCACCCAGCCCCTGTACCATCCGGCCTCACAAATCGTCTACGCGACCGGACGGGAACAGGTGCGCCATGTGTGGGTCGCCGGCCGGCACCTGGTCAGTGAGGGACGGCTTACCACTCTGGAGGAAACCACGCTTCTGCACAACGCGGAACACTGGCGCGGTCGGATATCCGGGAGCGATTCTGGCCGTTCCGGAGAAAAGTAGCCGTAAATGGACGCCCAATTTGATGGGCTTACTGACGCCATTTACACAAATTTGCGGTGATTGGGGTGCATTTGCGGATCAATCCCCTTAAAGATCCATGCCAATAGGTTTAAAGACCTCTCGAAAATCCCGAGTACCCTGTGTAACCTATCGCCGGATGGAAATGGGAACCCTTCATCGCACTGCGGCAGGGAACCTCACACGACATGCAGGCTGGATAATATGAAACAGGAACAGATCAACGTCGATCACGCGGAAGTCAGCAAATTCGAGGAATTGGCCTCGCGCTGGTGGGATCCGCACAGCGAATTCAAGCCCCTGCACGAGATCAATCCCCTACGCCTCGAATATATCCGGGGGCATATGCCACTGGAGGACAAGCAGGTGCTCGATGTGGGCTGCGGCGGTGGCATTCTCTCCGAAAGCATGGCCGCCTGTGGTGCCCATGTGACGGGCATCGACATGGGCGAAGCCCCGCTACAGGTAGCCCGCCTGCACCTGTTGGAATCGAATCTCGACGTCAACTACGAGCGTATCCCGGTGGAGCGGCTCGCCGCGGAACGCCCCGAACAATTCGACCTGGTAACCTGCATGGAGATGCTTGAGCATGTCCCGGACCCGGCATCCGTGGTCAGTGCCTGTGCCCGGTTGGTGAAACCGGGGGGCAAAGTGATCTTCTCCACTATAAACCGAAACCCCAAGGCCTACCTGTTTGCCATCCTCGGCGCTGAGTACCTGCTGCGACTGCTGCCCAAGGGAACCCATGACTACGCCAAATTCATCCGTCCTTCGGAGCTCGATGGTTGGATTCGGGCCGCGGGGCTACAAAACATCGATATCACCGGGCTCAGTTACAATCCCCTCACCCAGGTGTACCGCCTGGGCGAGGATGTGGCTGTCAACTACATGATCACCACGATCCGGGACGCTTGAATCGTCTGAGCCCGATGAATCCCGGCACGCCCCCATTCGGCCGTTCCACGGCCTGCGTACTGTTCGACCTGGACGGCACCTTCGCCGATACGGCCCGGGACCTGCATCAGGCACTGAACCGGGTACTGATCCGGCACGGCCGGCCAGAGATGGACTTTGAAACACTGCGTCCCTTCGTCTCCCATGGTAGCAAGGCGATGCTCAAAGCCAGCTTCGAAATCGAACCGGAAGATCCGGGTTTTAGTGCACTACAGAAAGAGTTCCTGGACGGTTACCTGGAACGTATCGCGTTCCTGACACGGCCCTTTGACGGGATACCTGAGTTGATCGATACCCTCGAGCGACAGGGTGTACTCTGGGGAATCGTCACCAACAAACCCGCCCGCCTGACCGATCCACTGATGCGGGAATTGGGCCTGGATCAGCGCGCCTGCACTATTGTGAGCGGAGATACCACCCCCTACGCAAAGCCCCACCCGGAACCGATTCTACATGCCTGCCGGGTATCCGGGGTCGATCCCGGAGAGACCCTCTACGTGGGCGATGCGGTGCGGGATATCGAGGCGGGACGCCGAGCCGGAACCCGTACCCTGGCTGCTCGCTTTGGTTATCTCGCGGATGATGACCGACCCGAGGAGTGGCGGGCCGATGGACTGATTGACCATCCCTTGGATATTCTTGCCTGGTTGTAAGGTGTCGTTTTGTGTGGAACGAGGTATATCCAATAATATCAATGCCGTTCCGGGGCTGGGCCGTTATAATGCCGCCCTCGAAAACCAAGGTGACACCATGTACGACTACTCTCCCGCTAAGAACCTGCTCGAAAACCGTATCATTCTCGTCACGGGGGCAGGCAGCGGTATCGGACAGGCAGCCGCCAAGACCTTTGGCGCTCACGGTGCTACGGTGGTGCTGTTGGGTCGTCACGAAGGCCGTCTCAAAGAGACCTATGATGCAATCGAGGATGCGGGTGGGCCAACACCCGCGTTGATCAGTTTCGATCTGCACAAATCCCCGCCCGAGGACTACTACGCCCTGGGTGTCACCCTGATGGAGACCTTTGGCCGACTGGACGGATTACTGCACAATGCGGCACAACTCGCGCTGTTGAGCCGTATCGACGATTACGACTATGAAACCTGGCAGAAGGTCATCCAGGTCAATCTCAACGCGCCCTTTCTGCTGACCCAGGCCTGCTTGCCCCTGTTGCGCAAATCGGATGATGCCTCGATTCTGTTCACCTCGGATGAGCGGGGGCGCAAGGGCAAGGCCTACTGGGGAGCCTATGGGGTGTCAAAATTCGCTATCGAGGGTCTGATGCAGACCCTCGCCGATGAACTCGAAGACAGTCCGATCCGGGTCAACAGCATCGCACCTTGCCCGACCCGCACGTCGCTCAGGGCCTGGGCCTATCCGGGCGAAAACCCACAGACTCATCCCTTGCCCGAAACCCTGATGGGCAACTATCTCTACCTGATGGGTCCGGACAGCCGTTCGATAAACGGTCAGGCGCTCAGCGCCAAGCCATATACGCGTCCGGAATCCTCATGACACTCCCTGACCACACGATCGCGATAGGCGCGTAACACCTGCTGTTCATGGGTTTTGTTGCCGGTCAATACACAATCGATGGATCGAAGAACTTCAAGTCGCTCTTTTTGGGTTAACCCGCTGGTTAGTTTCGGCATCTTATTTTTCTCCCGTAAGTGGTAACGCAGTTTTTTATGTCTCGAGTACGAAACGTCGAAACCTGGCACCCTGTAGGCACCCGATTGTGGCTAGTTACATCTCTTACTTACTAGGATCAACCATAAGACAGAATCGGGAATAGATAAATACCCAAGCGCGATACTAAGGAATATAAAAACAACGTAAATTGTGTGCATTGGAGCTAAACCTTGAATTGCTGAATCAACCCTTGGAGGTCACTCGCCAGCCCGGTCAATTGCTCACTGGCCGCCGCGGTTTGGTTCGCGCCTTCGCTGGCGATCTCCGCCATCTGGTTGATCTTGGTGATGTTACGGTTGATCTCTTCGGTTACCGAAGATTGCTCCTCCGCGGCACTGGCAATCTGGGTGTTGAGATTGTGGATACTGTTCACCGAGGAATCGATGACTTCCAGTGCCTCACCGGCTTTTGTCGCCTGCTCAACACTCGCCTGTGCCCGGGTTCTCCCCTCTTCCATCGCCTGTACGGCTTGACGAGAACTCGACTGCAATCTGGCGATCATGTCCTGAATCTCTCCCGAGGATTGCTGGGTACGACTCGCCAGTGTTCGCACTTCATCGGCCACCACCGCAAACCCTCGGCCCTGCTCTCCTGCGCGAGCGGCTTCGATGGCTGCGTTCAAGGCCAGCAGGTTGGTCTGTTCGGCGACGCCGAGGATGACGCCGAGGACGCTGCCAATCGCTTCGCTGTCTTTCTCGGCATTGCTGATCAATCCCGTGCCTCTCTCCACATCATTGGCCAGAGACTCAATGGTCTTGACGGTCAACTGCACGATATTTTGTCCCTCATCAGCGGCTCGATTCGCGGATTCCGCGGCTGATGCGGCATTTGAGGTACTGTTCGCAACCTCCGCCACGGTACTGCTCATCTCGGTCATCGCGGTGGCAACCTGGCTGGTCTCGAGCAGTTGTTGCTGAAGGGATCGGCTCGATTCGGAGGTGATGCGTGCCAGTTCCTGGGATGCGGAGCTCACTTCAACGGTCGATCCCGAAACCTGCTTGATGATTTTGTGAAACTTATTGAGCATCCCATTCACGGCGTCGGCGATGTTTCCGATTTCATCG
>JARRNW010000279.1:4200-14035 GCA_037384565.1 Candidatus Thiodiazotropha sp. | reverse complement strand
GCTCTACAGCTGTTTTTATGCGGGACATGGGAAGGAGGTCCGGGATATTCAACGGCGATTAGAGGAGTCAGTACAATTAAGCTGCGCTGTTGCCCGATTTCGTCATTGAGCATTCCCATTGACTGAAAAAGCCACAGTTATTTGATCGGGTGTTTGTTTGAAGTGTTTGTTGATGGAACTTTTTGAAAGACTTATGAGTTCATCGATTGACTTGTCATTTGGTATCTCGCTAAAAGTGACGTTTACGTTTGTCAGTGATCCATTGTTCCAATGAAACCCAACAAAAGGTTTGCTGCCCGTAGACTTCTCAAGTTCGTCTGCGATTTCCTGAGCGTGTTTGAATCCTTCCGTCATGCTATCGACAACACCACACCCTGCCAGGATAAAGAATAGAACAATTGCTGTTATTTGTTTTGTAAGTCCTTGCATCGTGAATCGACTCCTTGATTATATTTTTCCAATGACTACATGGTTTCCCTCGATCGTATATTTTGGAACTTCCATATTGCTTGTGTATTTTCCCATATTTTTTCCGTTGTAGCGCCATTTCCACTCGTTACTATTGCCCTCTAGGTCCGGGCGGTTTTTATCCTGGCATCGAATAAATCCATTAGCAACTATCTGGTCGTTGTTCAAATCGGGTTCAAGCTTTTCGCATGAGCCTCCCCATCTCATCCAGGTTATGTCGGGAAGCGAGATCTGTTTATTTTGTATGGGAATTCGGTAAACATATAGTTTTTCATCATAATCATGAATGACTAAATATTCAGATTGAAAGTAGCCTTGCATCGGATCCATATGGATAAGAAAGGATCCTTTTTTTAGATCTGAAATATCAATTTGTGGAAGTGTTGCACCAGCGCCCGCGGATGGCTTTAATGCCTGAGCAAAGGGTACGATAGTGAAAATTACACCAATAATGCATATTGATGCCAGTGCTAGAGAAAGGAGTCTTCTTCGTGTCATGTCTCGACTGTTAAACCCCCAGTGTGGCGGGCGAAAGTAGAGAGAGCATCCATGCTTGTTCCGCGATTGTTCATAATATCAAAGCGCAGAAGACCGATTCGGAAATCTCTCAATGTTTGAGCTTCTTTCCTGTATCTGTGTCGCTACTTTCTTGATTGGCAAACCGGATAAGTTGAATGCCACCCGATATTAGGGCATTAACGACGGTTGTGATCAAACTCAACATGGCCAACCCGATTATGCTTAGGAATAGGTATTGAAAAGCAGCTGTGGCATGCAGTTGAAATTCATTTTCGTTGAAATGACCACTCAAAACCAGATCGCTGTTTTCAACAGTTGTAGTGACCCATTGCACCCATTCAGACTCTTGTGGGGATTGTATTACCTGAACAACCGATACCGCTAAATAGATTAATGCGATTGCCCCGGATAGAACCAACAACGTTCCAATAAGGGAAACAGGACCTTGTATCTTTTCGATCAGATTGTCCTTGGGGTTTATTCTGTTTGTATTCATTTATTTATTAACCCGGCACCTGAATATGCCATGTTCAGGTGCCGGGTTAATAATCTATCCAGCTCCTGTGAGTTTTCGAGGCTCCAATCCTGTCAATTGTATGAACGGTCCGTTTAGATGATCTGCACCAAGATGCGTCCGGTGATTTTTCCTGTCAGCATCGCTTCGAATACCTCGGGCAGCTGCTCCAGGGTCACGGTCTGTTTGAGAATATCGTCCAGGTGGCGGGGTTTGAGGTCGGTGGCCAGACGTTGCCACAGCTCTTCTCGAATGGCATACGGACATCCGGAAGAGTTGATGCCGAGCAGGCTGACACCTCTGAGTATGAAGGGCATGACGGTAGTCTGCAGGTCATGTCCTCCGGCCAGTCCTACGGAGGCGATGTTTCCCCAGGGTTTGATCTTGCGAGTGATGCTGGCGAGCATTTCGCCACCTACGCTGTCCACCGCGCCGCCCCACTGACCTCGTTCCAGGGCGTGATGGTAGGAGGAGACCTCTTCCCGGTTCAGGATCTCCTGAGCGCCCAGATGCTGGAGGTAGTCGTACTGGTCCTTTTTTCCCGAGACGGCCTGAACCTCGTAGCCTTCTCCATCGAAGATGTTGACCGCGAAACTGCCGACACCACCGGTGGCGCCGGTGACCAGAATAGGACCCAACTCAGGATTCTGGCCATTGGTTTCCATGCGGTAGAGCGCCAGGGCGGCGGTGAAGCCAGCGGTGCCCAGGATCATCGATTCCCGGGTGGTGAGACCGTTGGGCAGTGATACGACCCAGTCCGCCGGAACCTTGAGGTATTCCGCGTAACCACCATCCGCGGTGGCGGAGAGTTCGTAACCGGTGACGATGACCGGGTCACCCTCCTTGAAGCGACGGTCGTTGCTTTGCGCCACGCTACCCGCGGCATCAATGCCCCCGGTGAGGGGGAAGTGCCGCAAGATCTGTCCCTTACCCGTTCCAGCCAGGGCGTCCTTGTAGTTGATACTCGAATACTCAACGCGAATCACCACCTCGCCTTTTTCCGGTGGTGCCAGCTCCAACGACTCGATCCCGGCCGAGTGTTTCGACTGTTCGCGGTGGATACGAAAGGCTTTGTAAGAGGACATGACTGAATTACTCCGTAAGAACAGGTATTTTCCCGATACGGCCCCGCCATTCGGCCGGGCCGGTTTGATGCACTGAAACACCTTGGCTGTCGACCGCTACGGTCACAGGAAAGTCCACCACCTCGAACTCGCGGATCGCCTCCATACCCAGGTCATCGAATGCCAGAATCTTTGAACCTCGAATCGCCCGGGAGACCAGATAGGCGGCGCCGCCCACGGCCATCAGGTAGACCGCCCGATGTTTCTTGATCGCTTCGATGGCAGCCGGTCCCCGTTCCGCCTTGCCGACCATGCCCAGCAGGCCGGTCTGTCCGAGCATCAGCTCTGTGAACTTGTCCATGCGTGTCGCTGTCGTCGGTCCGGCCGGGCCCACTACCTCGTCCCTGACCGGGTCGACGGGGCCGACGTAGTAGATGAAACGGTTGTGAAAGTCGACGTTGTCTGGCAGGGGTTCGCCTTTTTGAAAAAGATCGGCGATACGTTTGTGCGCCGCATCCCGGCCGGTGAGCATTTTGCCATTCAATAGGATCAATTCGCCGGGTTGCCAGGTGGCGATCTCCTCCCGGGTCACTGTGTTCAGATCTACCCGCCGGGCTTGGGGGGAGGCCTCCCAGGTGACATCCGGCCAGTCATCGGGTTGGGGTGGAGTGAGTACCGCCGGTCCGCTGCCGTCCAGGGTGAACTCCACATGGCGGGTCGCGGCGCAATTGGGGATCATGGCCACAGGCAGAGACGCGGCATGAGTGGGAAAGTCGCTGATCTTTACGTCCAGCACCGTGGTCAGTCCACCCAGGCCCTGGGCACCGATACCCAGTGCGTTGACCTTTTCAAACAGTTCCAGGCGCAGCTCCTCTTTGCGGTTCTGCGTGCCACGGGCTGCCAGCTCATGGATGTCGATGGGTTCCATCAGCGCCTCTTTGGCCAGCAGCATCGCCTTCTCGGCTGAGCCGCCCACGCCGATGCCGAGCATCCCCGGGGGGCACCAGCCGGCGCCCATTTTGGGCAGTTCATCGAGTACCCAATCGACCAGGGAGTCGGAGGGATTGAGGACCTTGAAGCGGGATTTGTTCTCAGAGCCGCCACCCTTGGCGGCGATCTTGATCTCAACCTGGTCGCCCTGGACCAGTTGGGTGTGCACGATGGCCGGGGTGTTGTCGCCGGTGTTTTTACGCGCACCCAGCGGGTCGCTGACCATGGAGAAGCGCAATACATTGTCCGGGTGGGCATAACCCCGGCGCACCCCTTCGTTGACCATCTCCTCTATGCTGAGATCGCCGTCCCAGCCGACCCGCATGCCGATCTTGAGAAACACCACGACCATCCCGGTATCCTGGCAGACCGGACGGCGCCCTTCGGCGCACATGCGGGAGTTGACCAGGATCTGGGCCATGGCGTCCTTGGCGGTGGGATTCTGCTCCTTTTCCCAGGCCTCGCCCATGGCCTTGAGAAAGTCTGTCGGGTGGTAATAGGAGATGAATTGCAAGGCGTCCGCAATACTCTGGATCAGATCGTCCTGGCGTATCAGGGTCATGGAACTTTATCCTGTCTCGAGCCTAAGGTCCGGTGTGTTTTTTTAGATCTCCAGCAGCAACCGGCTCGGGTCCTCCAGCTGTTGCTTGATGGTCACCAGAAATTGTACCGCATCGCGTCCGTCAATGATGCGATGGTCATAAGAGAGCGCGAGATACATCATTGGCCGAGCCACGATTTCACCATTCTCCACAACCGGACGCTGTTGTATGGAGTGCATTCCCAGGATCGCGCTCTGGGGCGGATTCAGGATCGGGGTCGAGAGCATGGAGCCGAACACGCCGCCGTTGGTGATGGAGAAGGTGCCGCCGGTGAGGTCGTCGTAACTCAGGGATCCCTGTTGTGCCTTCTCCCCGTAGGATTTAATGCGTTGCTCGATGGTCGCAAAACTCATCTGGTCCGCGTCCCGCAGGATCGGTACCACCAGCCCCCGGGGGGAGGAGACCGCGATTCCGATGTCGAAATAGCCGTGATAGAGGATGTCGTCGCCGTCCACTGTGGCGTTGATGATCGGATACTGTTTCAGCGCCTCGATCGCGGCTTTGACAAAAAACGACATAAAACCCAGGCGTACGTCATGGCGCTTTTCAAACAGTTCCCGATAGTTGCTGCGCAGCCGGTTGACGGCTTCGAGATTGACCTCGTTGAAGGTGGTGAGGATCGCGGCAGTCTGTTGCGCCTGTACCAGACGTTCGGCAACGCGCTTACGCAGACGGGTCATTGGTACCCGCTGTTCAATCCGCCGATTTGCAACCTCGGGAGACTCATCCGTCGGGATGGGAGTGGACGCGGTGGGCGGCTCCTCCTGAGGCGGGTTTTGACGGGCGGCTACCGCAGCCTCCACATCCGCTTTTACGATGCGGCCGTTCTTGCCGCTGCCCTGGATGTTGGCGGGATCGATACCACTTTCCTTTACCAGCTTGACGGGTGCGGTGGAGGCCGCGTCGCCGGCAAACAGTAAGGACACAATGTCGGAAGCCTGCAACGTTTAGCCGCTTATGAAACGCACCTCTTACAGGACCCCGTTATGGGGCGCCGGTACTTCAAGAACGACCTTGTCGGTTTCAAGGTCGACCAGGGTCTCGTCCTGTTTGACCACATCCCCGGGATGCTTGTGCCAGCTGAGGATGGTGGCGTCTGCCACCGATTCGGGGAGTTGGGGAACGCGTAACTCAATACTCATTGATATGCCTGATTTCTGTAATTCATGCGTGGGTTGATACGTCCGGAGAGGGCCTCGTCGATGAGTGTCTCCTGTTGTGAAATGTGTACTGTACGGTAGCCGACCGCCGGTGCGGCGGCGGTGGAGCGCCCGACATAGTGGAGTTGACAGCTTTTCGAAGTCAACGGATAGAAACGGTGCTTGATCTGATCCCAGGCACCCTGGTTCTGTGGCTCTTCCTGGCACCAGATGATCATCTTGGCGTTCTTATAGCGTCGCATCACCTCGTCGAAATCCTTTTGCGGGAAGGGATAGAGTTGCTCGATGCGGATGATCGCAACGTCCTCCAGGCTGCGGGAGCGTCGTGTCTCAAGCAGTTCATAGTAGACCTTGCCGGTGCACAGAATCACCCGCTTGACCTGCTTGGGATCGATCTCATCGATCTCGTCGATTACATTGCGAAATTGTCCTTCCAGCAGTTCCTGTTTGGGAGAAGTGGCCAGGCGGTGGCGCAGCAGACTTTTGGGTGACATGACGATCAGTGGCCGACGCAACGGCCGGATCATCTGGCGACGCAACAGATGAAAGATCTGCGATGCGGTGGTGGGGCAACAGACCTGCATGTTGTGGTTGGCGCACAGGCGCAGGAACCGCTCGGGTCGGGCCGACGAGTGCTCCGCGCCCTGACCTTCGTAGCCGTGGGGAAGCAGCATCACCAGGCCGCATAGCAGGCCCCATTTCTCCCCCCCTGAAGAGATGAACTGATCGATCACCACCTGGGCGCCGTTGGCGAAATCGCCGAACTGGGCCTCCCAGATCGTCAGCGAATCGGGTTCGGCGGTGGCGTATCCGTATTCATAGCCGAGTACCGCCTCTTCGGAGAGCAGGGAGTCGATGACCAGGAAATCGGCCTGGTCCCGTCCCAGGTGCCGCAATGGGATCAGTGTTTCACCGTCCCGCTGGTTATGCAGTACCACATGGCGGTGGAAGAAGGTGCCGCGTCCCGAATCCTGGCCCGAGAGGCGGATCGGTGTCCCCTGGGCCAGCAGGGTGGCGTAGGCCATGTTCTCCGCGAAACCCCAGTCAATCAGTTGGTCTCCACTGGCCATGCGGCGCCGCTCGGTCCAGATCTTTTCAACCCGGGGATGGAGTTCGAATCCCCCGGGTACATGCAGCAGTTGATCCGCCAGCTGGTTGAAGGTCTCTGGATCCACTCGGGTATCGTAGGGGTGATCCCATTCGATGCCCCGGTAGGCGTTCCAGCGCACCATATAGGGGTGGCGGATCGCGCAGATGACCGGGCGGGCCTCCACGACGCCGATCTCCAGAGAGTCGCGGTAGTTGTCGATCAGGTCCCGGGCCTCCTGGGGGCTGATCACCGATTCCCCGATCAGTTTCTCCGCGTATACCGTGCGCACCGTGGGGTGGTTGCGGATCTTGCTGTACATCATCGGTTGGGTTACCGCGGGTTCGTCTGCCTCGTTGTGACCCAGGCGGCGATAACAGATCATGTCAATCACCACATCCTTGCGGAAGCGCATGCGGAAATCCAGCGCCAGTCGAGTGACATAGAGCACCGCTTCCGGGTCGTCTCCGTTGACGTGAAAGATCGGCGCCTGAACCATCTTGGCCACATCCGTGCAGTAAAGGGTGGAGCGGGTGTCCATGGGGTTGCTGGTGGTGAAGCCGATCTGGTTGTTGATGACGATATGCACGGTGCCGCCAGTGGAGTAACCCCGGGTCTGGGACAGGTTGAGGGTCTCCATCACCACCCCCTGACCGGCGAAGGCCGAGTCCCCGTGGATCAGGATCGGCAGCACCCGGGAGCCGTCGATATCCCCGCGACGTCGCTGACGTGCCCGCACCGAACCTTCCACCACCGGGTTGATGATCTCCAGATGGGATGGGTTGAAACCGAGTACGGCGTGTACGATGCCGCCTGGGGTGTCGATATCAGTGGAAAAGCCCATGTGATATTTCACATCCCCGGACAGGCGCTGGGGATCCACCATGACCCGGCCCTCAAACTCGTCGAAGATCTCCTGGGGGGGCTTACCGAAGATGTTGGTCAGAACGTTGATCCGTCCCCGATGGGCCATGCCAATGACCACTTCCTGGATGTTGTTGCCCCCCGCGTGCTGGATCAGTTCATCGAGCACCGGGATCAGGGTCTCGCCGCCTTCCAGGGAGAAACGCTTCTGCCCCACGTAACGGGTGTGCAGATATTTCTCGATACCTTCCGCTGCGGTCAGCAGGGTTAGCAGCCAACGCTTTTCATGCACGCTGAACTGTTGAAACAGGTGGCGTTGCTCGATCCGTTCCTGGATCCAACGCTTCTGTTTGGTATCGGTGATATGCGCGTATTCGGTTCCGACTGTGCCGCAATAACTCTTCTTTACCAGTTCGATGATATCTTTCAGGGCCATGCGTTCCGGTGCGAACAGGGAGCCGGTGTTGAAGATGCTGTTGGGATCGATGGTGTTGAGTTTGTGGTAGGACAGATCCAGGTCATCGACATGGACTTTGTCACGTAGATTGAGGGGATCCAACAGGGCATTCTGGTGTCCGCGCATGCGATAGCCGTTGATATAACGTAGCACCGAGGCCTGCTGTTCTGCGGCACCGGGGGAGAGGTACTCCCGTGGTGCGGCCGCGGCTCTGCATTTCTCCTTGACCAGGTGCAGGAAGCGTTGCCGGATAGGCTCATGGGCGGTATCGAGGCGCTCCTGTTCCGGAAGTTGGTCAAACTGCCTGCGCCAATCCTCGGGGATGGATTCCGGGTCTTTGAGATAGGCTTCGTAGAGGTCTTCGACAAAGGTGGCGTTGCCACCGGAAAAGGCCGAGGTGGATCTGAGTCGGTCCAGGGTTGTGCTCATTTGCGCTTGTAACCATCAAGAAAATGTCATGGATAATTTATTTTTGTTCTAATATCAGTAAATCTTAGCACAGACAAGCTGTTTGGCAGCAGGGAAACGAAATTTTCTTACCCGCCCTGTATCGGGAAATTTGGAGGCTTCTGATTTGCTACTGCAGTATAGGACATTACACTAGTGTCCGGTTGACACTGTATGGCGATTGGGTGACCGGAGAATGACGAACGAACAGGTCGGCTGCGCTGCGCTGTCTACAGGTGGTCAATCGCAATGAAGGCGTACCGGATCTGTCAAAAAATATGAGACAATACCCGAATGCACTCGATGGTACTCTGTCAAGGCTTTTATCAGTGCATGGACAGAACCAGGCGTCACCCAAGGCTGCAGCTAATTGAGATGAAGGATTGAGCAATTGTCAGAGCTGAAGAGCAACAAGTTGCGGGTCAATTTGAATCCGATCTCCTTGGAGGCGGATCTGGCCTACTTTGGCGCTCGCCTGGAACTCGTGGGTGAACCACAGACCCGCTACCAGGTTGCCCAGCTCAAGGTCTATAAGGCCCTGGAAAGCGCCTTGGGGGAAAACCTCAACCGGTTGCGCAAGAAAGAGGCTAAAACCCTACCCGCCAAAAAGAGTCCGCCGTCCGAATCCTGACGTTCAGGTTTTTTTACCCAGCAGGTTATCGATCTCCTTTTCCGCCTGTTGCCAATACTCGAGGGATTTCGAGGCATCGAAACCCTGTCTCTCGGCAATATAGTAGGCCGCGGTCGCGATCATCTGGTGACGCATCTCGGGTTCGATCACGGGTGTTGCTACGGCCGCTTTTGCGGATTTCCTGTCCTGTTTATCCTTCGGGCGCTTCTTATCTTTCTTGCCCTTCTTGGCTTTTTTCTTGTTCTCGAGGCTCTGTTTCGGCTCGGATTCCTTATGATTCTTCTTGTGTTTCTTGCCCATCGAACCTTCCTCCTGCGTTGGCGCATGAAGTCGTTACGGATCCGGAAAGATTGTGAGACACTTCGACTAGCGGTGGGTCTGCCAGTATCCCATCTTGTTCGCGCGAGCCCGCTTCTGCGCGGTGCGATAACCATCCAACTGACCCGACTCGAGACCTTCCCCCTGGGTGATCCATACCAGACCTGCTTTGAGCATCGCCAGCGCAGGATCGGATCCACCATGCAGTATACTTCCGAGTATAACACCCCTGTCCAGGGTTGCTTGGGCGTGTACCTCGATGTGGCGTCCACCCAGCAGGGTAGCCAGATGTCGGCGGGCACTGGCCTGCAGGTGTGGGTCCCTTGGGATGAGTCGGATGCCCGCCAGCTTGATGCGTTGAGGTTGTCCTCCCGAAGGGATCACCTGGATCTCCACGCCACTGACGACGGCCGTGACCCGCCCGCTAAAGTCAGCTGCTCGGAGCGGTGTGCAGCAAAAGAGTGTGATGAGACCGATCAGCAACAGGACTGGAGAGCATTTCAGGGGTTGAGGGGGAGCGATGGACATCGGAGTTTTAACCCGTTAGCGCGGTTCCTGGGTGCCGGATTCATGACCCCCCATGTTGCGTTACTGGGGAGTTCGTGGTGCGGGTCTGAAGCCAAACCCTCACCCGTTGGACCGGCCTGCGGCTGTATGGTGCCCTCGACAGGAGTCGAACCTGTGACCTATCGCTTAGGAGGCGATTGCTCTATC
>JARRNW010000279.1:0-4144 GCA_037384565.1 Candidatus Thiodiazotropha sp. | reverse complement strand
TAGGTTTTATCACTTGTCGCGATCCCGCGCAGGATATCCAGCGCCTGGGCGACATGGTGCTGATTGAGTCTGACCGCGCCGCCGTTGATCTCATTCTGTTTTTGGCATTCCCCGAGCAACCGGCTGAAGGTCTGCCACTGTTCAAGTAACTCTGGGTTCGCCTCGCACTCGCGAAGCAGCTGTTCGGTACCTCTCCGATCCGGGGTCAGTCCGTGGTCGCTGAGCAGACGATTGTGACGTTTGACGCTGTTTTCCACCGCCTGTAGTTGCTGCCGCTTCTGCTCAAGCAGGCTCTTCAAGTCCGGGTCGGCAGGGGTTTTCAGCAGCTGATACTCCTTCTGAAGGAGTGCGAGCAGGGATTGCGTCTGCTCGATCTCCTGGCTGAGGATCTGGGTGAAGGCAGTCTGGACTTCGCTGGGCAAACTCATGGGGATTCGTGTCGAAAGGTCTTAGGGTAAGGAGAGTTCCATGGCGAGCATCTTCTCTGCGGCACTTTGGGGGTCGATGGTGAAACTGCCATTGGCCAGGGCCTGCTGTACCGCTTCCACTTTCTGTGCATCCACGATCGGCATGTTTGCGATGCGTCCTTCCAGCTCCAACAGTTTTCCGGCATTGTTGGTGAGGTCCAAACTGTCGGTTCGGGTGGATGTGGCCGCGCCACCCCCCATTGCCGGGCTGGATTTCTTGGCCTGACCACTCTTGCCGACACCCTTCAGGTTCCGGCTCGAAAGACTGCTGATGTGAATGGCCATAGTGATACCTCGATAAACCGCTCCCTCTTAACCGGGTAGCGACGGCTGACAGGGTTACTTTAAGGGCCGCGTGCCTCAAAAGGTACAGAGTATGCGACACTACACTAGCAAAATCAGTAGACCCTGACTAATCCTTTTGAAACCACCCGAGCCTCGACCTTTTTGTTCGAGTGCGTGTTCATCACCGTTATCAGATCTCCCGGGTTGCCCTGTTTGAGGGCTTTGCCCTGCATGCGAACCTGGATACTGCCCGTATCAGCCAGAATCGTGACCTGTTCTCCACGTTTGACGGTCTTGCGCACCACCAGCATCGATGGGGTGACTACCTGACCGCGACGCAGGTTACGCTTCAAGGTCTCGCCCACTACTGCCCCAGTGGACTCATAGTAGCCTCTCAGCAGATGGCTGGTATCGGCGACCTGCAGTGCCAGGTCGGCGGCCTGTATGGCTTCACCCCGGGACAGGTCCCGGGTGACCACTACCACCGGCACCTCGATGGCGACATCCGCCGAGACGTACAGGGTCCAGGGCGCGGGGGTGTCGCAGCGCACGCCCACGGAGGTGTGGCCGACTTTGATCCCTCCGGGTGGGCTGAAGGCCTCCAGCGGGGATTCACAGCGGGTCAGCTTGAGCCGGTGATCGAGGGGGGTGAGCTCGATGCGTGCCTGTGGGTTATCGGGCACCAGGTTTTGCGCCAGGTAGCGGCTTGCGGTATCCAGGATTTCGCTATGTGATTGGGTTGCTTCTGAGGCCAGGGCGGATCCCACCAACGCAATCATCAAGTACCCCATCAGTGTGTGGGTAATGACTTTGTGGGTCATGATCACTATTCTCCGGGTAGATATTCTGTAATCAAAACATGCAAACAACATGCCTTTTGCAAGGGAGGTGGTGCGAAGAGATTCTGCCGGGCTCCTAAAGGACAGGCCTTGCAAGCCGCCATATTCCTTAGCTAGTCTCGTACAAATGCGCTTTTCAGCGACAGACCTCGTGCCCTGCAGGAAGTACCTTTGGGGGGTGCTGTGTTGTCTTGAGGGTCTGAGTGGACTCTTCAATTGTGCATGAGTCCGGGACACGTCCTCATAGTGAACGAACGATTCATTGCGGAGTTAAGACAATGGCTGGCATGCTCGACAGTATCGACCAACGAACCAAACTGGCAGGGCAAAACCGTATGGAATTGCTGCTGTTTCGTCTTCAGGGGCGTCAGACATTCGGGATCAACGTGTTCAAGGTCAAAGAGGTGGTACAGTGCCCTAAGCTGACAGAGTTGCCGGGATCTCATCCTCAAATTCGCGGTGTTGCCACATTGCGGGGCGCCAATATTCCGGTGATGGATCTGAGTCATGCGATTGGCGGGCCGAGGATGGGCAATGCGGCCGACTATTTTATCATCGTGACCGAATATAACCGCCGCCAGCTGGCCTTTCTGGTGGGAAGCGTCGAGCGTATCGTGAATACCCACTGGGAGGATATCCTGCCGCCGCCCACCGCTGTCGGACGTGATAGCTATATGACCGCGGTGACCGACATCGAGGGAGAATTGGTGGAGATCATCGATGTTGAGAAGGTGTTGAATGATGTGTTGGGAATCGATGAGGAGATCCACAAGCCCGTTGATTCGGCGGGTTGTAATCTGGAAAAATTCAAGGTCATGATTGTCGATGACTCCATGGTGGCGCGCAGTCAGATCAAGAAGGTGCTGGAAGAGATCGGTATCGAGGTGGTGGTTGCCAAAGACGGCAGCGAAGCCCTGAAAAATCTGCTTGCCTGGGCGGAAGAGGGGACGGTCAGCGATTGGCTCGCAATGGTGATTTCCGATATCGAGATGCCCAAGATGGATGGCTATGCCTTGGTCACCGCGATTCGGGAAAATCCAAAACTTTCAGATCTCTACGTGGTTCTGCATTCATCACTCAGTGGTGTGTTCAACGAAAATATGGTACGTAAGGTTGGGGCCAATCATTTTCTCGCCAAATTCATGCCGGACGAGTTGGTCTCACGGGTCACCGAGCGATTAAAGCAAATCAGCTAGTGTCGACAGGCCCCAGTCACCTCACCAAGAAGAAATAACGCACTTATGCAACAGCGCTCAATGGCGATCTCGCCTGCGGAATACGAGAGTTTCAGGAATTACCTGCAGGAGGCCTGCGGTATTCTGCTTGGCAGTGGCAAGGAATATCTGGTTTCCAGTCGGCTCAACGGCATCATGAGGGAATCGGGAGTGGGTTCCCTGAATGAGTTGACCAAGATGATCAAATCCCCCTCCCAGGCCCGTATGAAAGTGCGGGTGATCGACGCGATGACCACCAACGAGACCTTTTGGTTTCGGGATATCGGTCATTTCATCCTGCTGAAAGAGACCATCCTGCCGGATCTGAACAAGCAGCGGGGCGGTGGCGCTATCCGTATCTGGTCGGCGGCCTGTTCCAGTGGCCAGGAACCCTACAACATCAGCATGATCGCTGAGGATTACCAGAGCATGAAAGGGGCGGGTAGGGCGGTACAGATCCAGGCAACCGACATCTCCAGCAAGGTATTGGATGAGGCAAGAAAAGGGGTCTACTGCGGTCTGGCGGTGGAGCGTGGGCTTACCCTGGATCAGCAAAGACGCTATTTTATACCCAAGGACAAGTGCCTGGAGGTCAAGCCCGAAATCAAGCGTCGGGTCAGTTTTCGCTCCCAGAATCTGGCCGAGAACTATCAGTTGATCTACTTTTCCAACGATCTGAAGAAAGACATCGTCGAGCGCATGGCCAATGCCCTGAATCCCGGGGGCTATCTGTTCCTGGGTTCTACCGAATCCCTCAATCAGGTGACCAACCGCTTCGAGATGAAGGTGGGTCACGGGGGCATCTCCTACCGCCTGAAGGCCTGATCCGTTCTTCTTATGCGGCAAGCCTTGCCGGTCCACGGCAGGGGGTTGCCGCAAATCTGCCTGCCCGAAGCCTAAGGCGATGCTCTGGATTTTCGTCATTCCGGCGTATGCCGGCGAAGTGGTGCATGGATGCGCCGTTTATGGATCTCAGGAGGGAATCCAGGAGTATTGCACCGTCCAGCCTTGTGGATCCGGGCCTGCGCCGGGATGACGGTGGTTGTTGGCTTGCGTAAGCGCCATTGGGTTACCACCGGGCAATATCTATTCCGTTCTAACCTTTCATACTTTGGCACACTCCCTGCATTCTTGTCCGTGAGAGCAAGGGTCTGGAGACACAGATGAACTTCGATAACGTATTTGGCATCCATGAACGCGCACTGACGTTGCGGTCCCAGCGTGCCGAAGTGCTGGCGTCCAACCTTGCCAACGCAGACACCCCGGGATTCAAAGCGCGGGATTTCGATTTCAAGGCCATGTTGAAGAGCGAGATGAGTGACACGGTGCGTTTGCGCAC
>JARRNW010000278.1:0-5688 GCA_037384565.1 Candidatus Thiodiazotropha sp. | reverse complement strand
GGCGGATCTGGCCCTCAGTATTGCCCATCAGAGCAGCGCGGTACCGGTGCGCATGGACCTGGAGACGGATCTGGTCGGAGTGGCGGTGGCGCTGCCCGATCCCCTGGGCAAACCGGCCGAAGTGTCGCGCCGGCTCGATTTGGGGGTCGATTTTCGCAGTGATCGGAGCACCGAGCTACGGGTGCGCTACGGCCAGGATACAAACGCGCTATGGCGTTTTTATGCGAACCATGAAAAACCCTGGGTAGCGGCCATTGGCTTTTCCCGGGAGCCCTTGAGCCTGGATGGTTTCGAGGGATTTCATCTCAGCGGCGCGGTCGCACGACTCGATGCGGACGAGTGGATCGCCTGGGTCAATCGGCAATCCAACCGCTCGGGCCAGTCCCTGCCAAGGATTGCCATGGACTTGCGGGTCGATCAACTGGTCGCGCTGGGTTCGGTTTGTCCCAACGCCCGGTTCACCTATAACAACTATGCCGACGGGTATCGGGTGAATCTGACCTCCGATACGGTGCAGGGCAGCATGATCTCTCCCAAAGACCGATCCTCGGGCGGTTCGACTATCTCAAGCTCAACCTGCAGGAGCTCGCGAGCACCATGACCGGGGAGCGGAAAAATACAACACGGCCCTCTAAAGAACTGGACCCGCACCAGGTACCCGCGATCAATTTTTCAGTCGACCGGCTGTATCTCAACGATGATCCGATCGGCAAGGGCAATCTTATCTGGAGCAAGGAGCAGGACGGGATCACGATCAACAGCCTGACCCTGGTAGGCAAAAACATTGACCTTTCGGGGCAGGGATACTGGCATATGACCCCACGGGGACAGGGTACCGCTTTGAATCTACAGATACAGACCCCGAGCCTGGGTGACCTGCAGCATGAACTGGGCCTTACCACGGGTATCGAGCAGGCTCCCACCCAGGTCAAGGCGGAACTCTACTGGCCCACCTCTCCCCTGGAGATGGGTGCGGATAAGCTGTACGGCAGCCTCTGGCTCAAGGTAGGCAAGGGTCAGGTAAACAATGTGGATCCCGGAATGGGGCGCCTCATCGGCCTGTTCAGCCTGAACGCCCTGGGCAAGCGGCTGGCGCTGGATTTTTCAGATCTGTTTTCCAAGGGGATGGCCTTCGACAGTATCGAGGGGAATTTCAACCTCAATGATGGGGAGGCGTACACTACCGATCTGGCGCTGCGCAGTACCCTGGCTTCGGTGGATATCCGTGGCCGTACCGGACTGAGCAGCCGCACCTACGATCAGCGGGTGGTGGTGATTCCCAACGTGAGCGCCACGCTTCCCCTGGTGGGGGCCCTGGCGATCAATCCCTCGGTCGGGGTGGCGCTGGCGGTTACCCAGCAGCTGTTCGGAAAGCAGTTCGACCGGATCGCGATGCGTACCTATGAAGTGACCGGGAGTTGGGACAATCCCCAGTTCCGGCAGTTGGAGGAAGCGCGGGATCCGAACCGTAAGAACGTGCATATGCCCGAGTTGCCGGGAAGTGAATGATCCCGGCTCGATCATGGGATGGCTGGGTTAAAGGGGTATCCGCCAGCCGAGGAAAAACCCTGAAACTATTCAGTTAACTGGCGGTGCGGCAGTTCATGATGCTATGCTCCGGAAAGCTAAATATTCCGTCCTGTACACAGATCAAGATCCAAGATGAGTGGTAAGAAAAGTCAAGTCGCGGCCATCCAGATGGCCTCCAGTCCGAACGTGAGCGCCAACCTGCTCGAAGCCGAACGGTTGATCAGTGAAGCCACCGAGCAAGGAGCCGGTCTGGTGGTGCTGCCCGAGAATTTTGCCTTCAAGGGTAACCGGGATCAGGAGATGCTGACCCTGTGCGAAGAGTCTCATGACGGCCCCTTGCAAGGTTTCCTGAGTCAGATGGCGAAACGTTACGGGGTGTGGATTGTCGGCGGCACCATCCCCCTGCGGGCCCAGAAAGGCGGTAAGGTAAGAGCCAGTTGTCTGGTGATGAACGATCGCGGTGAGCGGGTGGCGCGCTACGACAAGATCCATCTGTTCGATGTGCATCTGGTCGAGACCGATGAACACTATGAGGAATCCGGGACCATCGAACCGGGCAATGAGCCGGTGGTGGTGGATACCCCGTTCGGACGGCTGGGCGTGACGGTCTGCTACGATCTGCGTTTCCCTGAGCTGTTCCGCAAACTGCTCGACATGGGGGCGGAGATCTTCGTGGTACCCTCCTCGTTTACCGCCATCACCGGAAAGGCCCACTGGGATACCCTGGTGCGGGCCCGGGCGATTGAGAACCTGGCCTTCGTGCTCGCCGCCGCACAGGGTGGCTACCATGTAAACGGGCGCGAAACCTATGGACACAGCATGATCGTCGATCCCTGGGGCACAGTGCTGAGCCAGTTACCTCGGGGCACGGGTTTTGTCAGCGCCGAACTGGATCGCGAATATCAAAAAACCATACGCAAAACCTTTCCAACCATCGATCACCGGCAGCTTTAGCACGGGCACGGCAGATCCCGTTTCGACCAATCCTGGAATACTCATGTCTGACCTGATTCAAATCGCACAGCAAAATATCCTCACCACCTCGGGACTGGTGGAACGGGACCTGGATCGCATGCTGGGGGAACTGACCGGCCCGGGAGTTGATGCCGCGGACATCTACTTTCAGACCAGCCGGCTCGAGTCCTGGGTGCTGGAAGACGGCATCATCAAGGAGGGTTCCCACAACATTGAGCAGGGCGCCGGGATCCGCGTGATCAGCGGTGAGAAAACCGGCTTCGCCTACTCGGATGAGTTGCAGCTTGCGGTACTCACCGAGGCGGCCCGGGCGGCCCGGGCCATCACCCGCAGCGGCGCCGAGCAGAAGGTACGGGTCAGCGGGGCTCCCGCAACCCGCCAGCTCTATGAACCGATCAATCCCCTGCCCAGTCTCAGTGAGGTGGACAAGATCGATCTGCTACGCCAGGTGGACAGCGAGGCCCGACGCCTGGATCCCCGGGTCAAGCAGGTGATCGTCAGTTTGGTCGGAGCCCAGGACATCATTCTGGTGGCGGATATAGAAGGGCGTCTGAGTGCCGATGTACGCCCCCTGGTACGCATGAACGTGCACGTGATCGCCGAACAGGGCGACCGCCGGGAGCAGGGTACCAGTGGCGGCGGAGCCCGGGAGAATTTTCACTATTTCCTCACCGAAGAGCGGGGTCTGGGTTACGCCCGGGAGGCGGTACGCCAGGCCTTGGTGAACCTGGAAGCGGTCGAGGCTCCCGCCGGGTCCATGCCGGTGGTGCTGGGCCCCGGCTGGCCCGGGGTACTGCTGCACGAGGCGGTAGGGCATGGCCTGGAAGGTGACTTCAACCGCAAGGGGACTTCCGCCTTTAGCGGTCGGATGGGCCAGAAAGTGGCCGCTGACTGCGTCACAGTGGTGGATGACGGCACCCTGCCGGGACGTCGCGGATCGTTGAACATCGACGACGAGGGTACCCCCTCCCAATACACGGTGTTGATCGAAAACGGGGTGCTCAAGGGCTATATGCAGGATAAACTCAATGCCCGACTGATGAAGGTCGACTCCACCGGTAATGGCCGGCGGGAGTCCTATGCCCACTTGCCCATGCCCCGCATGACCAACACCTACATGCTGCCCGGGCAGCACCATCCCGAAGAGATCATCGCATCGGTGGACCGGGGGCTCTATGCGGTCAATTTTGGTGGCGGGCAGGTGGATATCACTTCCGGGCGTTTCGTATTTTCCGCCAGTGAGGCCTATCTGATTGAGAAAGGCAAAGTCACCCGTCCGGTCAAAGGTGCGACCCTGATCGGCAACGGTCCGGACGCGATGAACCGCATCAGTATGGTGGGGGACGACCTCAAGCTGGATGCGGGTGTGGGGGTGTGCGGTAAAGAGGGTCAGAGCGTGCCGGTCGGGGTGGGACAACCCACTTTGAAACTCGACGGCATGACAGTAGGAGGGACCGAGCAGTGATCGATATGGGAGCACGTCAACAGGAATTACAGCAACGGGTCGAGGACCTGTTACAGGAGGCCAAGCGTCAAGGGGCGAGTGCTGCCGAGGCTGCGGTCAGCAGCGATGCGGGACTCTCCATCTCGGTGCGCCTTGGGGAGGTCGAAACCATTGAACATACCCGGGACAACGGCCTGGGCGTGACCGTCTATTTCGGTCAGCGCAAAGGTTCCGCCAGCACCTCGGATCTCTCCCCCCAGGCGATTCGGGAGACTGTCGAGGCGGCCTGCAACTTTGCCCGTTATACCTCGGAAGACCCCTGCTCCGGACTGGCGGACGAGGGCCTGATGGCCCGTGAACTGCCCGATCTGGATCTCTATCACCCCTGGGGGGTGAGCGTCGAGGACGCCATCGAGCAGGCGATCCGCTGTGAAACCGCGGCACGGGATTGTGACCCGCGGATCATCAACTCGGAGGGTGCCTCCCTGAACACCCACGATGGCCTGCAGGTCTACGGTAACACTCATGGTTTTATCGGTGGCTACCCAGCCTCCCGACACAGCCTGAGCTGTTCGGTGGTGGCAAAGGAAGATGAGAGTATGCAGCGGGACTACTGGTACACCCTGGCCCGGCGCGGCGATAGGCTGGAGTCCGCCGAATCGGTCGGTCGGCATACCGCCGAACGCACTCTGGCCCGGCTCAAGGCCCGGCGCCTGCCGACCCAGCAGGCACCGGTGCTGTTTCAGGCGGATGTGGCGGTGGGACTGTTGCGCAGTTTTATCGGTGCGATCCGCGGTTCCTCGCTGTATCGCAAGGCCAGTTTCCTGCTGGATCATCTGGGAAAACCGGTATTTCCCGAATGGGTTGAGATTCACGAAGAGCCCTTGCTGTCCGGAGGGCTCGCCAGTGCCGCCTACGACAGCGAAGGGGTGGCTACCCGGCACCAGTCCTTCATCCAGGATGGTGTGCTGCAAGGTTATGTGCTCGACAGTTACGCGGCCCGCAAGCTTGGGATGCAAACCAGTGGCAACGCTGGTGGGGTACGTAATCTGCGCATCAATAGTGGCAAACTGGACCGGAATGGTCTGCTGAAGACCCTGGACAAAGGGCTGCTGGTGACGGAACTGATGGGCCAGGGCGTCAATATGGTCACGGGTGATTACTCACGGGGAGCGGCCGGGTTCTGGGTTGAAAACGGTGAAATCCAATTCCCCGTGGAAGAGATCACCATCGCCGGCAATATGCGGGATATGTTTCTTGGCTTGCGGGAGATCGGCACCGACGTGGAGACCCGCACCAGTGTCCAGACCGGTTCCTGGTTGATCGAGCGGATGACGATTGCCGGCGAGTGAGAAGGCCCTGTATCGAAGGGCACTTACTTAAGGGAATTGAACCGCAAATTTGCGGACGATGGCTTGGCGTCTCGCCCGGAGGGAGGCCCGCACAGGCCCCAATGCTGCGTTGCGCCGCTTGACAAGGGCCTGCCATTGCCTGCGCGTCGTGCCCGCAGGAAATGCCCTTGGGGTACGCCTTGCCTTGGGACCCGTGCGGGCCTCTATAAACGCGCATTAGTATGAGACACTACACTATATGAGACGAAAGTATCTCTTATTCAACAGCCCACTGACCTGGATCGGCCTGCTGGCCGGTATGGGTGCGCTGTTTCTGTTCATGAAGTTTTTTGCCTACGCTTTGCGGGATTACGACTTCGCGGTGGGCTTTATCCTGGCGATCATTGC
>JARRNW010000277.1:0-5169 GCA_037384565.1 Candidatus Thiodiazotropha sp. | reverse complement strand
CCCCGCCGGTTTAAAATGACGCGAGTTTGTAGTTAAACGCAGTCACATAGCAAAGATGCGTATTTTGGGTATAACAAGGAACAAAAATGGATTTTTACCCGGTATTTCTGTCAGTTGTGTATGTTGTACGCAATCAAGGCCATCAGCTCGAGAGCATTACTCAGAGCGCTTCTGAAAAATTGTCATCAATTGTCACCGATCACGAATTGATTATTGTTGACAACGCATCCGATGATGAAAGTATCAATGTACTAAAAACTCTAACAGGGCAATCGGGCTATCCAAACTTACAGGTCTATGCTCTTACCAAGGAAGTTGATGGTGATACAGCTTCTTGGGTTGGGCTGGAGAATGCGCTTGGTGATTTTGTCGCCGTCATTGATCCCCTGCTTGATGACATCGGTTTCTTGCCCGAAGTGCTCGACAAAGCAGTTATGGGGGCAGATGTTGTCTTTGCAAACAACCAGCATAAACCCCGCCAAAGTCTCGCTTACCGGGTGGCCTATGCCGCCTTTAATTTCCTGTACAAATCGTTCAATGGAATACATCTAGCCAAAGAGGCGCCACAGTACAGACTGCTGAGTAAGCGCGTCGTGAACTTTATCCTGCAGCACCCCCAGCCAGCCGTAACTTACCGGCACCTGCCAGCAACTGGCGGTTTTGCGCGTGTCAACATGGAGTACAGCGCCAAACCACTTGCAACAAACACCAAGAAATTGGGGGAAAGCATTGATCGAGGGATGCGCCTCCTCGTTTCGACGACGCAAGCGCCAATGCGACTTGTGACATCACTGTCCTTGTTCGGGGCGACCGCCAACTTAATTTATTCATTTTACGTCGTTGCAATTGGACTTTTTAAGACTGATGTTGCACCCGGATGGGTGAGCATGTCATTGCAACAATCAGGCATGTTTTTCCTGATTTCACTCGTGCTTTTAGTGCTTGGGGAGTACATATTGCACATGGCGAGCCTCAGCAATGAGGGACCGCTTTATCACGTTGGCCAAGAGTTTACAAGCGCACGCATTACCCGACGGGAGAAGCTGAACATAGAGGATGTCTCGTCGTCTGCAACGAGTAACTCGCGTGATGCAGATAGGGTTGTTGCATGACCATGAGAAGAGGGACTGCGGATGCAGTCATCACCGGCGGGGGCTTCTACGGGTGTGCAATCGCGATCTACCTTTCGACGATCCGTGGATTGCGCCGGGTGATCCTCCTGGAGCGTGAACCGGAACTGCTGATTCGTGCCTCGTATAACAACCAGGCACGTGTACACAACGGATACCACTACCCAAGAAGTTTTACAACGGCTTTTCGTAGTCGAGTCAATTTGCCTCGTTTTGTGCGAGACTGGCCACAAGCCGTTAGAAAAGATTTTGTAAAGCTCTACGCCATTGCCAGGCGCAACTCAAAAGTCACCGCCAAGCAATTTGAGCGTTTCTGTCATGAGATCGGAGCGAAGATCAAGCCTGCTGAAGCCAGTTTAAGAGGGCTCTTTGAACCCCGACTGATTGAAGATGTATTTCTCGTCGAAGAGTATGCATTCGACTCAACCCGACTTGCTGACTGGGCGGTCAAAGAACTTCAGAATGCAGGCGTCGAGATCCATTACTCAACACGTGCGTTAGCGATTTCCCGTTCGTCAGCAGAAAAAATCTTGACCGTAGCAGTCCAGTCAAAGTCAGGGGATGCCTCGTCGATAAACTGTCATTACGTCTTCAATTGCACCTACAGCGGACTGAATCAGTTTTCAGGCGACTTTCCTGGCACCCAAACGGGTCTCAAGCAAGAGGTTACTGAAATGGCGCTTATGGAAGCGCCAGATCTGCTTAAGGAAATAGGGGTCACGGTCATGGACGGGCCATTTTTCTCAATGATGCCGTTCCCTGCTCGCGGCCTGCACACGCTATCCCACGTTCGGTACACCCCACACTTCAGCTGGAAAGATGAACAGGGTATTGACCCGTACAGAAAGCTTCACGAATACGACCGGGCTACTCGCGTTGATCGGATGGTTCGGGATGTAGGCCGATATCTCCCCGCAGTACTTGAAGCAAAGTATGTCGATTCGCTTTTCGAGATCAAAACCATTTTAATCAAGAGCGAAGGGGATGACGGTCGCCCGATTCTTTTTGAAAAACATGCGAAACTGCCTGGTTGCTATTCGGTGTTAGGCGGAAAAATAGACAATATTTACGATGTTCTTGAAAAACTCGAGACAGAAGAGTTCAAGAGTTCGCTGGAGTAATAATGAATAACGCACTGATTGGATTCTCTGGTTTTGTGGGAAGCACGCTACTTAAGCAGGCACATTTTTCTGCACTTTACCGCTCGACTAATATCCATGAAATTGAGAATCGTGAATTTGACTTGGTAGTGTGTGCAGGTGCGCCTGCACAGAAATGGATTGCCAATCGTGATCCGATAGATGATAGAAAAAAGATTGGGTCTCTGATCGGTCACCTTCAAACCATTAAGTGCAAAACGTTCCTATTGATCAGCACTGTCGATGTATTCAAAGAGGCGATTAATGTCAATGAATCTACGCCGGTTGATGAGTCAGGCTTGCATGCCTATGGACTTCATCGCCGATTCCTTGAAAAGTTCGTCGAGCAGAACTTCTCTGATTACATAATTGTTCGGTTACCAGGTTTGGTGGGGCCTGGCTTGCGCAAGAACGTGATTTTTGACTTTCTTAATCACAACAATCTTCACGCGATTGAAAGCCGGGGTGTTTTCCAGTTTTATCCCATGGTCAACCTTTGGTTCGACATCCAAAGGGCGCAGGAGGCTGGTTTATCACTGGTACACCTAACTGCCGAACCGATCTGCGTTGCGGATGTTTCGCTTCAGGGCTTTGGGAAACCATTCACACAGTCACTAACAAACCCTCCGGCTCGTTACAACATGCAAACGCTGCACGCGCAAGTTTTCGGTTCGTCAGGACAGTATCAGTACAGTGTCCGCGAAACCATTCAAGCGATCAGAGCCTACGCCCAGTCTGAACCCATTACCCTGAAGAGCGAAAACGGAGTGGCATTGTGAGGCTAGCGATATCCAATATTGCCTGGGACGTTCAAGAAGATCCTGCTGTCGCAAAGCTACTGAACAGGTTCGCCGTTGATGCCATTGATGTAGCACCTGGCAAGTACTTCCCTGTCCCTGCCCATGCCAAAGATGATGACATCGCCAACGTCAGGCGATGGTGGGCGGATCATGGTATCGAGATCACTGGTATGCAAGCGTTACTGTTTGGCAGGACGGAGCTCAATGTCTTTGGTGATAGCAATATCCAGGAAGCGATGCTGGAGCACCTGCGAGCAGTGTGCCGCATAGGAGCTGGCCTTGGTGCGACCCGATTGGTTTTTGGCTCACCAAAAAATCGCGACCGCACCGGTTTAAGCGAGGTCCAGACCCTCGAACAGGCAGTGGGCTTTTTTCGACGTCTGGGCGATGCTGCCATGGAACATGGCGTCACTGTTTGCCTCGAGCCAAATCCCTCCCGATATGGAGCAAACTTCATGACGACCAGCGAAGAAACAGCCCGTGTCGTCGCAGCCGTTGGTCACGGTTCAATCAGGATGCAGTTTGACACTGGGGCCTTGACCATCAATGGGGAGTCGCCCGGAGCTGTGCTGGAATACAGCGCCAGATTGATCGGCCATGTCCATGCAAGTGAGCCGGATCTGGTACCTTTGGGCGATGGCGGAACGGATCACCAGTTGATGCACAAGGTCATCAGCCAACACCTTCCAGATCACGTGGTCTCGATCGAAATGGTTGCCACAAAGGCAGAACCACACCTCCACTCGATTGAGCGGGCACTGACTTGTGCCGTTAATTGCTACCAGACTGCACACGGGGCATCCAGATGAAATGGTTGATCTTGGCGTTTGGCATCACCGCAAATGCCTCTGCCAGTGTACTGGTCAAGATGGCCATGATGCCCCCGAGGAAGTTCCCCTCCCTGGCCGATCCCTTGGCAGCCTTAAGCAACTGGCCTTTTTGGCTAGGCCTAGGCCTATATGGAGGAGCGTTTCTACTGTACGCCGCTGCACTAGCAAGGTTGCCACTGAATGTCGCCCATCCGGTACTCACCTCAGGGGCTGTAGCATCAGTCGCACTCTTTTCCGTTTTGATCTTCCGTGAACCTTTTCATTGGACGACAGGTGCCGGCATCCTCCTTGTGATTGCGGGCGTTGCACTTATCACTGCCCGGGTAGCCTAAAATTAATATGAAAAAAGACATCTCTCCAGAAAACCGGGAAAAGTGGCAAGTACCTTCAATGGAGACACCACTGTGGTTGGGCAGACAGCTCCCTTTCTGTGTCGTGATTCCCGTGATTAATGAAGGCGAGCGAATTAAAAGTCTTCTCAAGCGAATGGAGACTGAGCAGATTTCGTCGGTTGCAGACATCATCATTGTCGATGGTGGTAGTACAGACGGCTCCTTAGAAACTGAAGAACTAAAGCAAGTTGGAGTCAGAGGGCTTGTAGTCAAAAGGGGCCCAGGAAAGTTGAGCGCACAACTTAGATGCGCCTATGCCTTTGCCCTTGACCAGGGGTACGAGGGCATTGTCACCATCGATGGAAACGACAAGGACGACCCCGAAGCAATACCGCGATTTCTCGAGGCGCTAGAAAACGGCATCGATTTTGTTCAAGCTTCGCGTTTCCTACCTAGTGGGGTGGCGGTGAATACACCAAAATCACGAGACCTAGCGATCCGGTACATCCATGCCCCGTGCTTAAGCCTGGCATCTGGATTCAAATGGACAGACACCACCCAAGGCTTTAGGGCCTATAGTCGCAGGATGCTACTTGATCCAAATATCTCACCATTTCGCGATGTTTTTATGACTTATGAGCTTCTTGCATATTTGTCATATCGAGCGCCTAAGCTTGGGTATGTTTGTAGAGAATTGCCAACGGTTCGTAGATATCCCGCGGGTAAAACCCCAACGAAAATTAGCGGCCTTAGAGGAAACTTGTCTGTGCTAGCTATACTTCTCTTGGTGTGTATAGGGTATCTGAATGTAAGCTCAGCAACACCCAAATCCTCTGTCAAATAAAAATAATTTATTTTAGGGAATTATGAAGAGAACCGGGAGAGATTTTTCACAACTTGGCCGAGCAGAGAGAATAGAAAGAAGCAGCGGGTCATTT
>JARRNW010000276.1:0-5197 GCA_037384565.1 Candidatus Thiodiazotropha sp. | reverse complement strand
CAACCTTTCAGAGCAGGACCTGGGAACCGTGCGTGAGCGCCTGGATCGGTTCAAGGGACTGTTTGGAACCCTGCACAAAGGTGATCATATCGAGTTGGATTATGTGCCGGGAACAGGCACCGAGGTACGTATCAAGGGACAAGATCAGGGAGTGATACCGGGGTGGGATTTTTTTCAGTCGCTGTTGAAGGTCTGGATCGGGGATGCGCCGGTTGGTCGTTCACTGAAATCAGAACTGTTGGGACAATCCTAGTGTAGGACACTACACTAGCGACTAGCCGCTTCTCGACTCGCTGCATCCGTCAATATTATGTTGATGGGTTCGGTGTTCTCACAGCATAAGACAGACGCCGCCACGTCTTTCATCGGCGGCGCCCTGCAATCCACCGTACGGGTTAGCCAGTACCGTGTGGGCACCGCCGAAAAACAGGCTCTTTTGTCCCCACAGCTGTTGCTTGGGGAATTCATCCTCAAGGCGATGACAGACCTCAGGGTCAATGCCCGGCTCGATACTCAATAGTCCGTCCTCAAAATGAATTCTGGCCTGTGATACGGCATCTTGCAGTGGCAGTCCATGATCCAGATGGTTGATGATCACCTGTAGGATGGCACTACGAATCCGGTTGGATCCTCCTGAGCCGGTGACCAGCGCCTCACCATCGTGGGTCATGACCAGCGTCGGCGCCATCATTGAGAGCAGGCGACGGTTTTCCGTCCAAGTGAAAAAACCGCCTGGATTCAAGTCCTCCTCTCCCAGCATGTTGTTCATCATGATCCCGGTGTGAGGAATCACATAACCGCAACCCTCCCCATTGGAGAGCGTCAGACTCGACAGGTTTCCATGGGCGTCGGCGATACTGACTTGTGTGGTGCCGCGGGTCGAGTGCCCGCCCTGTTGCATGATTCGTCGATAGCTTGTCACAACTTCGGGGTCGAGCAACTGGGCGAGTCGGTCATGCCGGGCGGTCTGTGTGGTGCGCATGGCACGGGCGAGGTGGCGTAATTCGGTTTCTGAGGTGGGTGTATCCGAGGTGTTGGTGCGGGTGGATAGCAGCCCCAATGCAAACGCGATCAAAGTACCCCCCAGGGAGGGCAGGGGGTTGGTGATCAGCTCAGCGGAGCGGTAACGGAAGCTGAGGGGGGTGCGTATCTCCACTTGGTAGCAATCCAGGTCGTTCTTTCTCAACAGGCCACCACCCTGAAGGCAATCCTTGAGCAGATCACGGGCCGGTTCCCCTTTATAGAAGAATGACTCGCCCTCCCGCTGGAGTGTGTCGAAGAAGTCCGCCAGTTCAGGTTGGCGATGACAGGCTCCTTCTTCCAACAGTCGGTCAGGGTTGTCCGGGGTGGTGTTGAGCGCACGGGATGCCGCTGTGGCGAGCAGTATGGGTTCGACGATCCGGCTGATCAGGCGCTGGAAGGGGTTGATGATCACCCCCTCGCGGGCCCGTTTGATGGCCGGCTGAAATAGCTCACTCAGGGGTAGGCGGCACAGGTCCCGGTGAATGGCGAACAGACCTCGCACGAATCCCGGTGTGGCCATCGACCCCAGGCCGACATGGAAGGTTTGCCGGGTGGTGCCGAAATTGGCCTCGATGGGGTAGAAGTCCTGCCCTTCCGGGGCGAGCTTGCATCCTGGCGTGTGGGCAAAGAAATCGTATACTCGGGGTGATTGACCCTGGGGGCGCGCGGTGAGAAACCCGCCACCGCCGGGTGAGGCGAGTACCGGTTCGGCCACGCAGGCGCTAAGCATTGCGGCAATCGTTGCGTCAAAGGCGTTGCCGCCTTGGGCGAGGACCTCCAGCGCCGCCTGCGCAGTTTCTCTGTGACCGGCGGCTACGATCCCCCGTTGGGTTGGTGTGTTCGGGTTCATGTTGTTCCAGTTTGACACAAACTAACCCGGCCATAGATATCCATACATGTCAGCCGACGTGTGTTTGCTCACGGCAAGGCATCAAAACACCGCTGTAGCCCTGAGTGTGTGAAGATCTATAGCCGGGTCAGTAAATCCCTGTCGCATACCTGGAATCCGGGTCTAAAGTGTTACGTGAATCGGCCGCTAAGTCTGTCTCCCTAAGGGGGCCGTGGCGTTGCCGTGAGGACGTTGTCATGTGCTATTGCGGGGCCTGTCCCGGTATGCCGCACAGGGCAGGGTACGGGATGTCGGCAGATTTTCAGTCCTAAAGGACTGATCCGATTTTTGATCTGCGTCGTTGCATTAAAACATTAACACCGCTATGGTTTACAGGTTCTGAGGGAAATGCAGACCTAATTCTCATTCATACAAGGGACAGGGATTTCTCTTTCAGCTTTTGATAAGAGCGCCGATACATGAAGGAGCAGCGTTACCCTCTTATTTTAGGATCGAGATTCCCGGGCGATTAGAATGGCCGTGCCAAACAGTAAAAGCGACGATGTTCTACTCAAAAACCTGGTGCCTCTGAATACCCTTTCAGATGAGCAGCTGGGCCATCTGCTCAGCCAGATCGTGATCGAGAAGGCGAAGAAAGGCAATTACCTGTTTCGCGAGGGTGATACGGATCACCAGAACATCTACCTGTTATCCGGCACCGTTGCCCTGCTTTCCGGTCAGAAGGAGATGGACCTGATCAGTAGCGGGACTCCCACCGCGCGCTTCGCTCTGGCGCACCAGTTACCCCGCAAGCACTCTGCACAGGCCCGTACCGCGGTCAGCTATGTGCGCATTGACAGCCGTATGCTCAGTGACATGCTGGCCCGCAGCCACAGCGCGAGTTACGAGGTCAACGAGATCGAACAACCCAGCAGCGACGACTGGATGAGCCTGTTGCTGCAATCTCCGGTATTTCAGCAGATCCCCCCCGCCAATCTTCAGCGTGTGATGATGCGCATGGAAGAGATTGAGGTGAGTGAAGGGGATATCATCATCAATCAGGGGGATGAAGGGGACTATTTTTATCTCATCAGCCGGGGAGAATGCGTGGTTTCCCGGGTTCCCGAACAGGGGCATGCCCCGGTGGAACTCGCCCGCCTTAAGGCCGGCCGTGGGTTTGGCGAAGAAGCCCTGATATCCGACAAACCCCGAAGCAGTTCCGTGGTGATGGGCTCCGACGGAATACTGGTGCGGCTCAACAAACAGGATTTTATCGAGCTGGTCAAACAGCCCCTCTCGCATCCCCTGACCTTCGATGAGGCGCAGGAGTATATCGCCGGTGGAGCCTTGTGGCTGGATGTGCGTTCCCCCGAAGACTACGAAGAAGGGCATCTCCCCGGCGCGATCAACCTGCCATTTTTCTCCCTGCGCTTTCAGGCTTCGAGTCTCTCGCTGGATCGTGCGTATGTGGTCTACGGTGAGGAGGTGGGTCAAGCCGCTACTGCGGCCTATTTGCTAACCGAGCGGGGTGCCGAGGTCTTCGTCGTCGATACCAATTGGTCTGAGGTCGCCTCGAAAGCGGGTCTGAACCAGACCGAGGATGGTGCGCCGGTCTGTAATGTGATCGATTTCAACCAGAAGGAGAAGGACGCCGCCCACGGAGAGGGAGGCGAAGGACAGCGGCAGATGGTCAACCGTCTGCAGGATGAGCTCTCCGAGGTGCGCCAGAGCTTCGAGGAGGAACTGAATCAGCGACGTACCGAAATTCGTCTGCTGCGCCAGGCCCTGGCCGTGGCCAAGAGCCGCCTGGAGTCGGAAGGGCAGGAGGTTCGGGCCTCCCAGGAATTGCAGCTTGAGCTCGATGCCCTGAAGGAAAAACTCGCCCAGGCGGAGTCCCGTGTGGCTGAGCATGAGGCCCATGCCGGGGTGAGCGATGAGTTGCAGGCTCGAGTGAATGATCTGGAACAGCGACTCGCGGTAAGTCAGGAAGCGCTCGATACAGCCAATCAGGCGACCGATGAGGCGCGCCAGCGTGGTGATGAACTGCTTCAACAGCTCACCCAGCAGCAGAGCCGCTTCGAAGCCAGCGAGGGTCAACTCAAGGAGCAGATCACCGAACTGCAGTTTGAACTGGAAAACCTGCGTGAGGCCAATCATAACGAGTCTGGCAGGAATGAACAGTATGGCGCTGAAATCGAGGCGCTGAAGACGCAAATCGCGACCCTGGAAGAAGAGGCTCGCCTGTTCCGTCAGGATTCCGAGCAGGCGCTGAATGAGATAACCCAGGAGCGGGATGCCCTGCTCGATGCCCAGGCTGAGACCGAATCCCTCCAACAGCAGCTGAGCGAACAGCTGGCCGAACTCAACCAGTCCCACGAGTCGTTGCGCCAATCCCTCGAGACGGTAGAGGCGCGTAACCAGGAACTGAGCGACGAACTCGATCAGGCCAATGCGTCGAATGCCGAACTTAACGAGACACAGCAACAACTCGAGGGTCGTTTACAGGAAACCTCCGAAGCGCTGGAGCAGGCGCGACAGGAACAGGAGAACCTGAATCGTTCCCTGCAGGAGCAGCAGGAAGCCCTGAACCAGGCTGAAAACCACCATCAGGAGTCGCTGCAACAGCAACAAAACGCGCACCAACAGCTTGTTGAGGACCTGAACGGCCAGATCGAAACCCTGACCCAGAATACCCAGCAGGCGGCCGGGGAGGCCGCTGACCAGTTGGCCAGCCTGAAACAGATCGAGCAGGATCTTCAGCAACAGTTGGAAGCCGCGACCGCGGCCCAGGCCAGGCTTAGCGAGGAGCGGGACCAGTGGCAGGAACAGTTCCAGCAGGAGGAGGCTCGGGCCCAGTCCCTGCAGGCACAACTCGACACCCTGGAAGCGCAGCGTAGCGGCCTGGATTTCGAACTCGAACAACTGCGCCAGCAGAGTCAGGAGACGGAGAACGCTCATCAGGAGCAGTTGGCTGCATTGCAGCTGGAAATGCAGCAGGTTCAAGCGGAACACGACCGTCTGCAGCGGGAGCTGGAGCAGCAGTCCGGAAAACTGGCGGAGCGTGAAACGGCCCTGCAGAACGCCGAAGACGAACGCATCCAGACTCAGGAATCCCTCGAGGTCTGGCAGCGGGAGAGCGGTGAGGCGATTGAGCGCCTTGAGCAGCAGCTGGCGAATAGTGAATTAGAGCGGGATCATGCACTGGAGCGTGAGACACAGCTGAACCAGTTACTTGAAGAGCACAAACTGGGCAACGACGAAGCCCTGGTTACACTGCAGGAGCAGCTGCAGGAGGCCCAGGCGGAGACTCGTCAGCAACGCGAACAGCGGGTGACCTTCGAAGCG
>JARRNW010000275.1:0-7753 GCA_037384565.1 Candidatus Thiodiazotropha sp. | reverse complement strand
CCACATCGAACTTGCTGACCCGGGGACCGACGATGTCATCGGGCAGTTCGCTGATCTCGTCTTCCAGGGTGGCGCGCACATCCACCGCCGCCGCATCGATGGGGGTACCCCAGCCAAACGTCACCTTGACGCTGCTGTTACCTTCGTATGAGCTTGAGGTCAGCTCCTCCACACCGGGTACTGTACCCACGATCTCCTCCACGATCTGGGTCACCAGTCGTTCCATGACGATGGGATCCGCGCCCTCGTACTGGGTGCGTACCGTCAGGGTAGGCAGTTCGATATTGGGCAGCAGGTCGATCTGCAAGCGACTGAGCGAAACCAGTCCGAGCACCACGACGATCAGTGTCAACATCGTTGTAAAAAATGGGACGGCGTACACTGGCGCGAGGAAGATTCATGGGTCGTAGATGTTACCAGAGTCATAACAGGACAGCGCACCCACACAATCGGATTCGCTATCCTTCTTATCGCGTGATACCTGACTTGGCAGGCGTAGTAACCGCGACTTCGGAACCATCGTCCAATAGCTGTTGCCCCAGTACCACGACCCGGCCGTTGAGCCCCTCACCTGTCACCTCAACCTGCTGTGCCTGGCGTATCCCGGTGCTGACCGGCCGCCAGCGAACCCGGTCCCCCTCGTGGTCAACCACGAATACGCCATCCTGCCCGCTTCGGTTGGTCAATGCCTGTTCCGGGACGATCACCACTGATTGGGCACGTTTCAGTACCAGATCGGTGCGTACAAAAAGTCCGGGCCTGAGCCGACGATCCGGATTATCAACCCGCAGTTCGACCTGGGCCTGGCGGGTGTTCTCACGAAACACCGGGGAGATGCGTAGAATTTTGGCTGCAAAACGCTCACCGGGATAGGCATCCGTAGTCAGACTGGCTACCTGCCCCGGATGCAGGCTCGCATAGTCTCTTTCGGTGACAGAGATGACCGCCTTCATGGGATCGAGCTCTACGATACGCAGCAACTGGGCATTGGCACTGACCGTCTCCCCTTCGTCGACAAATCGTTCCGCTACGACCCGCCGCTCACTACCGCTGTTCCAATCGGCTTTTACCTGGGTATAGCCGAGGCGGATACGCGCGGTCTCCAGCTCTGCCCGGGCACGCACCACCTGGGCTTTGGTTACCGCTACATGGGCTGCCTTGGCAAGCTGATCCGCCATTGCGATATCACGCTGAGACTCGGAACTGACGCCCTTTCGGCGCAGTTGATCCACGCGTTCCAGCTCACGCTCGGCGATCTTCAAAAGACTCTCGGCTTCTGCCCGGTTCGCCTCTGCAACCGCCAGGTCGGACTCCGCCTGACGCACTACCTGAACATACTCGTCGTTATCGAGACGGGCCACCATCTGGCCCCGAGTTACGACATCGGCAAGGTCCACTTCAATCGCCTCGATGCGGCCACTCACCTTAGGTGCAACCACGAATTCCGAGAAGGCTTGCAGAGTACCCGAAAATGTCCGGCGCGATTCCATGTCACCGATCTGGATATCGGCCACCTCGACCGGGACCGGATGGGATTGTGTGGTGTTTATTACACCGCCGCCTGTCTCCCGCAAACCCTCGAAGAACTTCCAGCTGATACCGCCAACCAGTAGTAGAATGGAAAGCAACAGCAGCCAGTTTTTGTTTTTCATCGCTTTTGAATGTCTATGTTCCATCTGGATCCGTGGGTTCATGGCGAGCGCAGCGTGTAAGCCATGTACCGTCATGAACCCACGGATTCAGGTCCAGGAATAGCGCTCGAACTCCGAGCCACGAGCATAGAAGCATAGCCAATACAGCGTCAACGGTAGTTGCTGCGTTATCATTAGCTAACCTGAGCATCCGCGTACTATTTCATTACCATGTGGCATACAACCATGTTCGATCGCAAACAACACTGGGAAAACATCTATCACAGCCGATCCCCTGAGAAGGTAAGCTGGTACCAGACAACACCGCAACGTTCACTGGCGCTGATTCGATCCTGTACGCTTGAGTCAGGCGATCCGATCATCGACATCGGCGGTGGCGCCTCGCGGTTAATCGACCACCTCGTACAGGACGGATATCAAGACCTATCGGTATTGGATATCTCCGCGACCGCTCTACGGCATGCGCAACAGCGTCTGGGCGACAACGCCCGACAAGTTCACTGGATCGAATCGGATATCACGGAATTCCAACCACCCCGCAGATTCACCCTCTGGCATGACCGAGCCGTGTTTCATTTCCTCACCCAGGCCGCGGACCGGGCACAGTATGTCACCACCCTGAGACAGGCATTACCGTCCGGCGGACAGCTGATTCTCGCCAGTTTCGCCGTCGGCGGACCAGTGAAATGCAGTGGCCTCGATATTGTCCAGTACGATGCGGACAGGCTCCTCGATACACTCGGAGCAGGGTTTGAATTGCTGGAGGAACAGAGCGAAAACCACCTGACGCCGGACCATGCGGTACAGGCTTGTTGTAAACGGACGTTTGCGACACCTTCCGGAGAGAGGCCCGTCCGTACAAGTCAATTGGTATAGAGATTGACCTGCAAGCGCTGAATCATCGGTTCGCTGAAGCCGTTACTGAAAAGAATGATCTCGATCTCACCACCGCTGCGTTCGGTTTCCACGTTCATATAGTTGGCAAAGGCAACGGACTGGTCATTGAGCCAGTCATTAGTACCCCGAAAATCACTGGCAAACAAGCACTCGCCAATCTCGAGCCCCGAGGGGGCCACAGAGAGTTCCTCCGCCTGGCTCTTCTGCAGGCAGAAATTACCGTGATTGGCACGCAGTTCCAGGGTGCCGCGAAAGCCCGCTTCCTTGAGCCGTTTCACCAGTTCATCGAGCCACAAAGCCCGCTCATCGTCAAACGGTTTATGGCCATACGCGAACTGGGAACCCTGGTTCGCCGCCCATTCAATCAGTTTCATTGGCAGCCCGGCGTTTCCTTCCGACTCCAGCTTCTGGGTTGAGCGTAACTGCTGGCTCAGCAGATCGACCTGAGCACTTTGTTCCGCCAGCAGATCCATGAGTTCCGCATTGCTGACCCGACTCGCACCCGCCGCACCGCCGAAAGGTTCCCCTGTCGTCCAGTTGAGATAGACCGGTATGGCAATCGCCAGCAGAACCACGGCGCCCAGCACCCCGAAGAGGAAGGACTTAAATCGGAAACCGCCCTGACGCTCATGCCACGACTCGAGCTCATAGAGTTCGCCCCGCACTTCATCAAAGTGCCGGTCGAGATGCTCCTGCAACCGTTCTTCGGCCTGTCCCTGCTCCCGCCGTATGAACCGTTTGAGGGATTCCACCCCATTGAGATTATCCTGGAAGTCGTCCAGGGGCAGACTCACCCGATCCGGCGCAAGGGATTGATGGCGCTCATGATCGGAAAGCAGATGCACATTGTCGGGGCGGGACGCCCGAGTCATGCCTTCCAGGTCACTGTGTTTGTAACCATGGACGAGGGATTCCTGTTCCGGCATCAGGTGCATGGTATTGAGAATCTGTTCGAGATCCTGTGGCTCGAGCTGTTTGGGCAGCACCCCCACGGCACCAAGGGCCCGCGCCTGGCTGACCGCAAGCCCACCGGCCTTGGAGGTGTACATCATCACCGGAATGAGCGCGGTGTTGGGGTTGGACTTGATCACCTTGAGGGCTTGAAAGCCATCCATCCCCGGCATCTCATAATCCATGAAGATGGCGTCCGGAGCATGATCGTACAGAAAGTCGATGGCCGCCGCGGCTGATTCCCGGGTTTCAACTGAAATCCCATAGTTTTTCAGTTTCGTGGACAACACTTGACGTGCGGTTTTGGAGTCATCGACGATGAGCGCTGTTTTGGTTGCGTTTCCTGTCACGGCGGTTATCACTTTCCCACGTTTTTCCCCCGGTATGCTACCGGCTAGTCTTACAGGATAATCTGCAGTTGTATGGCTGTGAATCGGGCTGAATCTGACGAATTCACACCAATAGTCATAATCTACTATATCTGTAATAACTGAGCAGAGGAATTTTCTACATGACCTCCCTGACACAAGAAAAGTGTGAAGCCTGTCGCGCGGATGCACCCCAAATCAGCGACGAAGAGCTGGCTGAACTGATCAAGCTCATCCCGGATTGGAACATTGAGGTGCGGGAGGGCATCATGCAACTGGAGAAGTCGTTCCCCTTTAAGAGCTTTTCAGAGGCCCTGGACTTTACCAATCGGGTCGGTGCCCTGGCCGAGGAACAGGGCCATCACCCGAGCCTGCTGACCGAGTGGGGGAAAACCACCGTGACCTGGTGGTCGCACAAGATCAAGGGCCTGCATCGCAATGATTTCATCATGTCGGCGAAGACCGACCAGTTGTACCCCCCCTAAAGCCCCGCTCTACCACCAGACTTAAATCAGAGTGTCGGTTCAAACCGCGGTTTCGCCTGTCCAGCGAATCGGAGCGTACGGCCACAGCCCCCTGGTAGACAACGATCACCGAGCAGCTCCTTGAGGCGCAAAGAGGCGGCCTGGCCGGTGCAATGGGTTGGCAAGACATACTCGATAGGCAGTGCCTGTAATCGCATCACCCGTTTTTCGAGCGTCGCTTCATCCGCTTCGAACAGATGAAAGCCACCCAGCAGCAAGGCGATGGACTGGCCGGTTTGTTCGATGGCCCGTTCCGCGATCCGCTCTATCCCTGGATGGGCGCATCCGGTAACCACCAGTGCCCCGTCCGGAGAGGGGATCATCAACGCCTGTTCCGGCATATCACCCGGCAGGGTTCCGCTGGAGAAAACCCCCGGGACAAACTCGCAGGGCTCAGACCCGACCACCACCAGTTCTCCGCACAGGCCTCGCAAATCCGCTATCAAACGCGGCGAAAGACTATCGGGTACCACCAGACGGATCTTCGGATTGAGTTCAAGGATCGAATCCAATCCACCCAGGTGGTCCCAGTGACTGTGAGACAGGAACAGCGTATCGAGGTGCCCCAAATCCTTGCCCAGTATTCGGGCGTTTTCGAGCAGCATCCTGCCGTTACTGCCCGTATCGAAAAGCAGGCGCTGTCGCGGCGTCTCGATCAACAGGGAAAAACCCCATAACCGACTGAGGCGCGCATCCTCGCAGACATTGTCAAACAGCTGTGTCAAAACCAGATCAACGAGTTTCATGGGATCCATTCCAGTCGGAGAACTCGGCTCGGAAACGGGCAGCGATGGCGCAGTGCTACTTACAGGAGGTGAGCCACACTAGGATCAGGACAAGGCGTCCTTCATATCCTGCTCCTGCTTCTGTTTGTAGAGTTCAACCTCCGCCTTGCGGCGCATCTCCAGAATCTCCTTGCGCTCTTCCAGGCGCTTCTCCGCCGCCTGGTCCTTGACCGGGATGGTGACATCACCGAACAGCACCTGCTTGAGAAACCGGGTGCCGAACTGCATCAACGCCAGGTCCTCTGTCTCGACGGTTTGGTAAAATGCCTCATCCATCTCATAGGATGCACGGAAGGAGTCGCTGAGCACGAACCGACGCAGCCGGTCCACATCGTAGGAACACATAAAAAACAGCTGCAGACTGGTGTCGCTGGGTCGCCCGATCGACGGTCCGGCGGATTTCTTCTTCAGGATCAGTTGCAGCCATTCGCGATTGATTTGATCGTAGATCTCGACCTCCTGCTCCTTGCGGTAGTCGTCCACGCTGATCTCGCGAGACTCTCCATGGCCCTTACAGTGATCCTCCTTGATCAAAAAATAGCGCGCCTCATCATCGGGAGAGCCGGCCTCGCGCATCGCCATGTGGCCGATGGGGTAGTAGCGACATGCGGTGGGGCGGTCGGAATAGACGCCACAACCCTCCTCGCCGACGAACAGGCAGGCACCCTCATCATTGGTGCGCAGCTTGACACCCGGCACCCCATCCTTGTCCATTTCGAAGGGTACCGTGTGTTTTTTCAGGAATTCAGTGGCGCTGAGGCCCAGATTGTCCTTCAGACGCAGGATATCGTAAGGCGTCAACTGAATATCAGCATGCTGACAGCAGGCATTGAAACAGGAGATTCCTTTGTGGCAGTTGAAGGTGATCGTCGCTCCAGGATCCAGAATGGTTGGAACGAAGTTGCTTTTGAAAGGAATGTCGAATTTATCTGTCATGATTTTGCCTCCGACCTGAATCCGGGGATTCACGTCTGATTAAGACGGAAAAAGTCCGGGCACCTTGCGGCACCCGGACTTTTCAAGTCACTCGACTGTCAAAAATTATTTGAACAGCTTGGACTTATCGACCAGATCCACATGTGCGCGTTTGAAGCACTTGTAGGTTTTGGCCTCTTTGTCGTAGATGGAGTTCACAAAGCACTTCCAGTTCTCTTCATCAACGAAGTTCTTATCCATGCGGTAGTAGAAACCAGGATAACGAGACTCCTCACGGAACTGGATGTGTTTCATGTGAGCTTCAGCCGTCAGGATGCGGTGATAGTTCTCCCAAGCACGCAGCAGCTCGTGGAGGTCTTTCGCACGCATCTTCAGAGCGTCTTCCTTCAGCATTTCCAGCTTCTGTTCAGCCAGGGCCAGCATATGCTCGTTGGTGGTGTAGTAGGTGGCCACACCGGCAACGTACTCGTCCATGACCTTTTGCAGACGGAACTGCAGCATACGCGGAGTGATGTAGTTGGGGTTCACATCAATCGCGGTGGTGTAGTCCTTGTGCTCCAGGTAGTTGCGGACCGGACGGTAGATCTCTTCGATCAGGGTGTCCACGTCGGTGTCCAACTCAGGGGTGTAGTCCTTGTTGTCCATGACGTATTTCACCATCGCCTTGGCAGCCATGCGGCCTTCAGCGTGAGAACCGGAAGAGAACTTGTGACCGGAAGCGCCCACGCCGTCACCAGCGGTGAACAGACCTGACACGGTGGTCATGCCGCGATAGCCCCAGTTCCAGCCCTTCGGCAGGTGATCGGGAACACCGGCTTCGGTCTCATCGGTCGGCGCGCCCACATCGTCAGGACCGGAGGTCCAGATGCCGCAGCAACCGGAGTGAGAACCCAGCAGGTAGGGTTCGGTGGGCATCAGCTCGGAGTTTTTCTTCTCAGGCTCGATGTTCTCACCCGCCCAGATACCACACTGGCCGATACACATATCCAGGAAGTCTTCCCAGGCTTCTGCTTCCAGATGCTTGACCTCACGAGGAGACAGGGTCTCACGCAGGTTGGCCAGAGCGGTAACGGTGTCCATCCAGATGGGACCGCGACCTTCCTTCATCTCTTTGAGCATCAGGTGGTTACGCAGGCAGGAAGCCGGAACGGCAGCCTGGCCGTAAGGAGGATAGTCGTCCAGCATCTCTTTGTTGCGGTCCATGTAGATCTCGCCGAAGGCGTTGGTGGCCTTGGACTTGAACAGCAGGAACCAGGCACCGACCGGACCGTAACCGTCTTTGAAACGGGTGGGTACGAAACGGTTTTCCATCATGGTCAGCTCGGCACCGGCCTCGGCAGCCATAGCGTAGGTGGAACCGGCGTTCCATACGGGGTACCAGGCACGGCCCTGACCCTCACCCACGGAGCGGGGACGGAAGATGTTCACGCAGCCGCCAGCGGCCAGCAGGATGGCTTTTGCCTTGAACACGTAGAGCTTGTGCTCACGAACAGAGAAACCGACAGCACCGGCGATGCGGTTCTTGTCGTTCTTGTCGTTGACCAGCTTGACGATGAAGATACGCTCCTGGATGTTATCCATGCCCAGGGCCTTCTTAGCGGCCTCGGCGACGATCCACTTGTAGGATTCACCGTTGATCA
>JARRNW010000274.1:0-5206 GCA_037384565.1 Candidatus Thiodiazotropha sp. | reverse complement strand
CCAATTACGGAGCCGTCGAGTTCTAGGGTAACGCGGAGCAAGGCCATACCGCGCTCCATAGGCTGAAGGCCCTTGAGCTTGAGATGCTGCAGGTGCTTTTTGAAATTGCGCTTGAATTTTCTCTCGTCAGGCGATGTTATATCTGTGTAACCTATTGATTTGTAGGTAAATTACCCCTTGTCTTGCGGGGGAAGGTTATATTTTATGACCTTTCAGGAAATCATGATAGATCGATCTTCATTTCTCCGCTAAGCGGCTTCGTCCAACTAGCTGTATTAGCAGGAATTATTGTTTTCAAGATTTCAGTGCTTTTGCTGGTCGTTCATTCATCTCGTGCTGTTTCTATGTGTTATTGTGCCGACTGTCTCATATGTTTTTCGAATATTTGCAATTTGCTCTACACCAATCCTAACTTCATCCCTACACTTGTTTTCAGGAGGATATTGCCTCTTTTCTTTATCTACTCTAAATATCGAGGAACTACATATGACCATCTCTACGCTCCCTTTCCCCAATCATCAACCCATGTTTCAAGAAGCAAGTCTGGAAATGAACGAGGCCTTAGGAGCCGCCATTTTCCGGATGATGCCGCAACCTCGTCCTTGCTTCACTCCTGGACTGTTGGCTGATATTCATACTTATCAGCATTATCTCAGTCAGATGGTCAGTCACGATGTCGCAAAGTCGGGTCATTCAAATTGGCAGTATGCCGTGTTTGCTTCAGGTGACCCGCAAACATTCAATTTGGGGGGCGATTTAGCACGATTTGCCGATTTGATTGAACATCAGGATCGTGATGCACTCATGCGCTACGCGGTTGCATGTATTAACGGTGCCTATGGATTTCATTCACATATGGACCAGCCGATTACAACCATCGCTTTGGTCCAAGGCAATGCTCAGGGAGGTGGTTTTGAAGCGGCTCTTTCATGCAACGTCATCATTGCCGAACGAGGTACCATGCTCGGATTTCCCGAGGTTTTGTTTAATATGTTTCCAGGTATGGGGGCATACTCATTTCTATCACGCCGTGTCGGACACGGCATCGCGGAACGCCTGATTTATAGTGGTGATTTATATTCTGCTGAGTCACTTTACGATCTCGGGGTCATCGATGTGTTGGCAGAGGCTGGTGAAGGATTGTCGTCGTTAACGAGCTATGTCAGGACTGCTCGGCGTCGTTCCAACGCACTCAAGCTTATCCAACACGTACGCCATACCTACAACCGGGTGCCTTATGATGAGTTACTGAGCATCACCACACGATGGGTTGATGCCGCGCTTCAGTTGGGCAGTTCTGAGTTGGGTATTATGAAACGGTTGGTGCGGGCTCAGAACAAACGTTCGGAAAGACTGGCTCAAACTGCGACTGCAGAACAGGCTCTAAAGCAGGCGACTTGATGTCAATCTAAGGCGCCGTTCGAACCATTAATTGCGGTTGCACCGCCAGATAGGCTGATTCCACTTTTCGCAGCGGGTCATTTTGATCCGCTGGGATACCGTTTTTTGTCGCCATTTCGAGTTCTTTTGCCACTCGCGCCAGTTCAATGGCACCGATGCCCAATGCCGCACCTTTCAGCCCATGAGCTAAATCCGATAAGGTTAACCAATCCTCTTGCTGAATAGATCTTCTCATCTCATCCAGTAATGTCTCTGCATCCTGGCAGAAATCGCCTACCAGCTGAGCCATACGTGACCCCTTGCCCAACAAGCCCTCCAATTCTCGAAATGTCGCTTCATCGATCAGAGCCTCTTCCACTTCCGGTGCTGCTTCCACGATGGGGTCTGCCTTTGTATCAAGACCGGGCACGAGGAGCTCTTGTACTACGGACTGAAGCGTACGTCCTCGCAGAGGCTTGCTGAGGTACTTTGCATCTAGGGACTCAACAGAAATCCGGGCGTCATCACTAACATTGGCGGTCAAAACGATGAATGGCATGTCACGATTTCCCACCATATGACGGTAGAGTCTTATGACATCGAGCCCGCCCTGGACAGGCATCATCATATCAACAATAGCAAGGTCGAAAACACCATTCTCTAAGGCATCGAGTGCCAATTCGCCGTTATTTACAACCGTTACTGTATGACCGACCTGCTCTAGAAAACTGCGTGTAACCTCCTGGTTTACTCGATTATCGTCCGCCACCAGGATATGTCCCTTTTTGAAGGCGCTGGGTTGTGTTATGGCAGCTTCCACACCGGATCGCTTTCCATCAAAATTGGATGACTGAAATCCATGCAACACCGTATACAACCTTTGAGTTTCCAATGGCAATGTCAGTATGGCATCGAAACCCCATTCCCATGGATTGATGTTCTGGCCTACTTCAGATATCAGGACGAGATCATAAAGGTCCAGTTGGGGATGATCAGTAAGCAAATGAGATGGATTCGATATGGTCTTTTCATCGATCAGAATAATCGATTCATTGATCGGTGAGTTTATTCCCAAACCTACTGTGCACCCTACTCCCCAGCTACTTAAATTTTCACGAAGATCTGCAATGAGCGCAGAGTTTCGGGATATGATATGCACTCCGCCAGGCAGGGTCAGATGCTGGTCGGCTGATTCAACCTGTACTCGTTCCAAATTCAAATTCAAGGTAAATGTTGTGCCAACACCAACGACACTCGAAAGTTCGAGTGTTCCTCTCATGGAATCTGTAAGTTGTTTGGCAATGCTCATACCTAGTCCCGTCCCGCCATAGTGTCGCGTAATTCGCTCGTCCTCCTGTCGGAAAGGTTCAAATATGAGGGATTGGGCTTTACTGGATATACCAATGCCTGTATCGATAACAAGGATGCGAATCCGCGCCTGTTGCGGTTCGATCTGGTCTGCGATAAGCTGTATTTCAACCTTTCCTTTCTGAGTAAACTTAACAGCGTTTCCGACCAGATTTACTAGCACTTGGCGAATCCGTAACTCATCACCAAGCAGTTCATAAGGGCAATTTGAGTCAATTCTACGGTAAAGCTGAAGATTCTTCTCCTTGGCGGAGTATTCGAATAACCCTACTACCCCATTGATCAGCGAATGCAGATCGAATGGATCGTTGGCTAATATAATTCTACCTGCCTCGATCTTGCTGATATCCAGCACATTTTCAATTAAATGTAACAGGGTTGCCGCTGAGGATTGCGCTCCGTACAGCAGTGAGCGTTGTCGATCGACCAGTGAGGTTGCACTCAGAAGTTCCAGTAGCCCGATAACGCCGTTGATCGGAGTGCGAATTTCATGACTCATGTTGGCTAAGAACCGACTCTTTGCCTGATTGGCCATCTCTGCGGCATTCAGTGCTTTTGACAACTTGGCCAGTAATGAGGCGATGTACATGGGTAGTACGATCAATCCGACCAATAGCCCCCATCCCATGGTGGGATTTGATCGCCAGTCCTCATTGTGATTAAGCACCAGATAGAAACCTATTACCGCCATTACTGTCGATGCCGCCAGATAGCGGTTTCCATATCGTAAACCGTAACCAGACGACACCCATAGATAGACGATGTACAGTGGAGTCATGGTCTCGCCATAATAATAGAGCAAGTAGGAGATCATCCCCATGTCACCAAACATGCAGATAACTCGTCGTGTTATCGATACTCCCGGATTGACTGTAATCGCCGAAATCATGATCAAGGAGAAGGCCAGGAACAGACTGAGAACTATCAAGCCATGATGGGCTGATTCGGACTGTGTACCGAACAGCGCAATACCGATCAGGTAGACGAGTACCAACATGACAATCGCAACCCGCACGAGCGACTGTTCATGCTCGGTGTCAGGACGGTTTTCAAACCGGGTTTTCAGGCGCTGAAACCAATTCCTGTGGGGCCGATTGTCAGTTGTATCCATGTAATACGCCTCTCAGGGGTGTTACTTTTGAGTCAGAACTATAGGCTATCAAGAGGAACTTATGCTGTAATAGCCACCCTAAAAAAGGCCTGTTCATGTTTAGTATTTGAATATCATCATTGCTTTGCCCATACAGGTGTATCAAATACATATCGTTTAGGGGTTCAAACAACTTATCGAACATCGTCAAAATTAATGCCATTCTTCAGACCCCACTCCTGCACACTCATGACTTAGCACCTGTTCAAATGAACGGGCATATGAAAACTGACATGACGAGTATTCGTGGGCCATTTTCTATAATAGCGCTGGTATCACGCTTACTCCAATTTGCGTTCTAGAACGTCAGAAGCTACCGATACGCAGCATGACCAAGGTACATGCTTCGAGGTAATGAATACCTGCGTGCATGAGCTTGCTCGCTAATTCGGACGATTCGGTTCCAGGATTGAAAATAACCCGTTTAGGTTTGAGCTTGATGATATCGTCCATTAATGGTCGAATCCGTTCAGGACCGACATAGAGGGTCAGTGTTTCTACCGGTTCCTGAATGGATTTCAGGTTCGGCGTAACCTGCAATCCCTCAATCACTGCCAATTTCGGATGAATCGGTGTCACCTTAAATCCCTTCTCTTTCAACAGGCAAACGGCCTGGTTGGAATAGCGTAACGGTTTATTGCTGGCACCCAGCACCGCAACATGTCGATCACAGGGGTTCGTAGGTTTCATTTCTCTTCAATATGCACGGCATCTTTAATGCAACGTAAACTATCACAACTAAACAACTGGTTATAAGTCGGATTCTCCTGCCTACCAGCACCTCTTTTTCATAGACCAGCCACCCGATTCCGGCTCACGAGCAGGTGTCTGATTTGTGGATGTAGCTCATCCGGCAGGCCGGTATCTATGTGGATCACACTACCCTGGCTAGAGGCGATGGGTTTGCCATCCCGATAGAGGATACGATGTCCCGGGTATGCCGGGATGCGCCTCCCAGGTGTAATGATCCCAGTGAAGTTCAGGGGATCTGTGCTACTAAGAGTGATCTGCTGTTCCTCATCCTGTCGCCGGAGTACTTCGCGGAGGACATTGATGGCTTCGGGTAACGCGAAGTGCTCACCGGCGAAGCCCTGTACGAAACGACCGCCCCGAATCTCTCCCCTGGCTTCCAGCCTGCGATAAACATAGAGCAGATCCCGCCAGGGTGGAAGGCCGCTTTCCCGTTCCAGCAGTTTGCGAAACACGACACCGTAGCGATTCAACAACGTTCGCGCCAAATGTTCGATCCGTTGCCCAGTATCGTCATGACTCATCGTGGCGCGCACCAGAGACCAGCGCCCACCCGAG
>JARRNW010000273.1:0-8618 GCA_037384565.1 Candidatus Thiodiazotropha sp. | reverse complement strand
TAAAGACAGTAAACCGTATGCGCACTCTGTTGTGCCTGTCTGTATCCTACGAGGGCATGCGATGCCCGGTAAAATTGGGGGAATGAATGGATATCGCTGAACTCTTGGCTTTCAGTGTCAAACACAACGCATCAGACCTGCACCTGTCAGCCGGCCTGCCACCGATGATTCGTGTGGATGGAGACATTCGGCGCATTAACGTACCGGCTCTTGAACACAAGGTGGTTCATGCGCTGGTGTACGACATTATGAACGACAAGCAGCGTAAGGACTTCGAAGAGTTCCTGGAAAACGACTTCTCGTTCGAGATTCCGGGGCTGGCGCGTTTTCGTGTCAACGCCTTCAACCAGGCCCGTGGCGCCTCGGCGGTGTTCCGTACCATCCCTTCCAAGGTGCTGACCCTGGATGATCTGGGTTGTCCTCCCATCTTCAAAGAGATCGTGGATGTCCCGCGGGGTCTGGTACTGGTAACCGGGCCAACGGGTTCGGGTAAGTCGACCACCCTGGCCGCGATGATGGACTACAAGAATGACAACGATTACTCCCACATCCTCACCATCGAGGATCCGATCGAGTTCGTTCACAGCAGCAAAAAGTGCCTGATCAATCAGCGCGAGGTGCACCGGGACACTCTGGGCTTTGCCGAGGCACTGCGTTCGGCTCTGCGTGAAGACCCGGACATCATCCTGGTCGGTGAGCTGCGTGACCTGGAGACCATCCGGCTTGCGCTCACTGCCGCGGAAACCGGTCATCTGGTGTTCGGCACCCTGCACACCAGTTCCGCCGCCAAGACCATTGACCGCATCATCGATGTGTTCCCCGCGGGGGAGAAATCGATGGTGCGTTCCATGCTCTCTGAATCCCTGCGGGCAGTTATCGCTCAGACCCTGCTGAAGAAGATCGGCGGTGGTCGTGTCGCCGGGTGGGAGATCATGATCGGTACGCCCGCCATCCGCAACCTGATTCGCGAAGACAAGGTTGCACAGATGTACTCGGCGATCCAGACCGGTCAGGCCGCCGGTATGACGACCATGGATCAGGCGCTCAAAGAGTTGGTGCAGCGTGGTGTGGTCAGTCGGCTCGACGCCAAGGCAAAGGCGCAAAACAAGGACCAGTTCTAAGCGACGACAGGCAAGCGTGCCACTCCGCCACTTCAGAGTTGAACATACAGGTGTTTGCCTGTAATAGTATCGAGAGAGGAAAAGCGAATGGAGCTGAATTCACTCCTGTCCATGATGGTCAAGAACAAGGCCTCTGACCTGTTCATCACAGCGGGCCGCGAACCGTCGATCAAGGTTAACGGCAAGATCCATTCGGTCAACAAGAACCCGTTGACCGCCCAACAGACCAAATCCCTGACCTACAGCATCATGACCGATGCCCAGCAAAAGGAGTTCGACGAGACCAAGGAGTGCAATTTCGCCATCAGCGCCAAGCGGATCGGACGTTTCCGTGTCAGCGCCTTTATTCAGCGGGATGCGGTGGGTATGGTGCTGCGTCGTATCGAAACCAACATCCCTACTCTGGATTCCCTCTACCTTCCGCCAATCATTCAGGATCTCTCCATGGCCAAGCGCGGCCTGGTGATCTTTGTCGGTGCAACCGGTACCGGTAAATCGACCTCTCTGGCCGCCATGATCGGTTATCGCAACAATCATGGCGACGGCCACATCATCAGTATCGAGGATCCCATCGAGTACATGCACGATCACAATCGCTGCATTATCACTCAGCGTGAGGTCGGTATTGACACCGAGTCCTATCCGATCGCCTTGAAGAACACCTTGCGCCAGGCCCCCGATGTGATTCTGATCGGTGAGATTCGTACCCGCGAGACCATGGAGCATGCCATCACCTTCGCCGAGACCGGGCATCTGTGCCTGTCTACACTGCATGCCAACAATGCCAACCAGGCATTGGATCGGATAATTCACTTCTTCCCGGAAGAGTATCGTGAACAGATCCTGATGGACCTGTCTCTGAATCTCAAGGGCGTGATCGCCCAGCAATTGATACCCAAATCGGATGGTAACGGGCGCCGTGCCGCGATTGAGGTGATGCTGAACAGTCCCCTGGCGGCGGAAATGATCCGTAAAGGCGAGGTGCACAAGCTCAAGGAGTTGATGAAGCGCTCCAATGAAATGGGCATGATCACCTTCGATCAGCACCTCTTTCAGCTCTATGAAGAAGGTGTCATTAGCTATGAGAATGCCCTGGCGTACGCCGATTCCGCGAATGACGTGCGCTTGATGATCAAGCTGGGCGCGAACCGGACCCAGGATTCGTTGGTGGACGGGCTGGACGGCATCACCTTGATGGACGGAAAATCCTGATCAGCCAGGGGGGGATGACCACCCATTCGCAAATTGGCTGCCTCAGGTCAGTAGAGCCTCGGTTAGCTTGTACTGATTTTCCGCTTCATTAGCGAGGCCGCCCTCGTCTTTCAGAATCATTTCGCAGTTTTTCGCCATTCGTGCCTGCATGGCGGTTTTCCAGGCCGACTTTGCCTGTTGGTCATCTTCCAGTGAAAGTGCGGCGGCGGCAGCGGCGGCCACAAAATGTTCCGCTTGTGCGCCCCAGTCCGCATCCTGTCCGCAGGCGGTGTAGGTCTGGGTTGCGAAAGCCTTTACCGCCTTGTAGACCTCCTCTGTTTCCTGTGCGGACAGGGAGCTGTCTGATGTGGCGTTGATGGCACGTGCGATTCGTGGATCGGAACTCAAGTGGGCAACGCTGGCAACAAATCTGCCGGCAAGTTCGCGTTGTTGATCCGGTTTCAACTGGTTGATGGCATCGCGAAAACTCTGATCATTGGTGATGCGACTTGGCATATGATACCTCCAGGCAGAAGTCGGGAAACAGGCCAGAGCAGTAACTCACCCGGAGAAGGTGTCCAAGGGTACCTGTTGGGTCCGGGTGTATGCCACTGTGTGGAGTTGTCTTTACATCATAGAATCCCTGTGATTTTTTATGATGATCCAGGTCATTCTAATATAGGACACCACACTAGAAGGAATGACCGGTCTGCCAACTTCAGGTTTCATTTCCGCGTTGGGGTGATGCTTGAGGAGTGCCCGGACCGAGTCGATGTGCCCCTGTTTGGCGGCCCATATGAGGGCGGTCCAGCCCCCGGTTGCCTCGATCTGATCGATACTTGCCCCGTGCGTCAGCAGCAGTTCGACAATGTCCGCATGATCATTGGAGGCGGCCAGCATGAGTGCCGAGTACCCGCCTTTGTCCAGTTGGTTGACATTCGCGCCTGCTTCGAGGAGACGTTTGGCTGCTTCGTGGTGGCCGTTTAAGGCAGCTTTCATCAATGGAGTCCAGAGACAGGCGTCCTTGACATCAACGGGACTCTTTTCGTCAAGTAATTTGCGGATGGTGGGAAGATCACCGCTTTCGGCCGCGGGATGGTGGGAAGATCACCGCTTTCGGCCGCGGTCAGCAGGGGTGGCGATAGGTCATCGTCCACCTCCTGTGGGTCCGATCGATCGGAGCATGCACTGAGGAGTAAAAGCAGCAATCCGCCAATTGTGAGCAGAGGTTTCATATGAGGACCCGTTCTATGATCCCTCCATTCTCGACACCCAGATTGAGGTCTCAATGCGGAATCGCAATCACTCTTTGCCCGGAGTGTGCTTTGGGCCCAGAAAATGGTTGGGAAAGGGTGTGATATTGGAATCTGACTCGATTTCGATGATCTTGCCCGGTCCGGGGTCCTTTTTTTCCACTTCATCGATGCGGATCACCGCATGAATGGGAATGCGAGTGCACTGGACACCGGAAAACTCTTCCTTGAGCTTCTCCGCGGACGGGTCGACCACCAGGGAACTGGTTTCCTGGAAGATCAGGTCCTCTACTTCCACGAAACCGTAGAGTTCACCCTGGCGAACGGTGCGGGCGAAGATTTCGTAGACCTTCCCTTGATTCAGAAACACGATTTTAAACAAACGCATGGTGACGGCGTGAAGGTTTGGTGCGGATTGGAGCCGATGGGCGGAATCGAACCGCCGACCTACTGATTACGAATCAGTTGCTCTACCGACTGAGCTACATCGGCTGGAAGCCGGCCATTATAGACGCAGCGTATTATCCGGGTCTAGCTTTAGTGTCCTAAAGCAGTATAGGACACTACACTGGGATCATCCTTAACTGAACATCCTGATTCTTCCTGGATTTCGCGTTGTTTGAAAAACGCTGGACGGTTGTTCTGCGTTGGTTGGAAACAGCGTCGGTCCATCTCCGGGGGGAGGGGATGCCTAATTCAGCCCCAGGCTGTCAATTGGATCCGGGTGGGGCCTCATTCAGGATGTGGCATATATTGCGCTTATGGGTATGGGGCTTGAGAGTCTCTTGGAGCCACAACGTTGTAGGGTTCCGGAGGAAGAATGGGTGAGCGACCCAGTACGATGTCGGCAATCAAGCGGCAGGAAGCGGGCCCAAGGACAACACCGTTGCGAAAATGCCCGGCATTGATGTACAGGCCGGATACCTGCGGAATTGGACCGATATAGGGTATTCCGGAGGGTGAGCCGGGTCGTAACCCCGACCAGTGATGTTCGATTTCAGCCGTGGTGAGTTCCGGGAAGTGATCCAGGGCGAAGTCGCGAAGTGCGTGTTTGGCCTGTTTGCTGGTGGCTTTGTCGAAGCCTCGATATTCCAAGGTGCTTCCAACCAATATGCGGCCGTCCCGCCTGGGAATAACATAGCGTTCATTATGGAGTGTGATGCACCGTATCCGCTCCGGTTGATGACGAAAGATGATCATCTGGCCGTGCACGGGTTCGATCGCCGGGGGAGATGCCAGATCCTTGAGCAGCTTGCCACTCCAGGCGCCGGCACAGATGACAACCCTCTCGGCTCGATAAGTGGTATCCACGGTCGTGACGCCCGCGATGCGGCCGTGCTCGACGAGTAGACGGGTGACGGCCTGGTCCTGGAGTAGGGTAATGCCTTCGCCGCATGAGGCACGCAGGGCCTTGACCAGCCGGGGATTGCGGATTTGCCCGATATGGGGCATCCACAGTGCCTGCTTCGACGGATGGTTGAGTGCCGGTTCGCAGGCTGCTATCTCCTGTTTGCCGATCAATGAGAGTGCTTGGGATTGATCCCTGGACCAGATCAGCGCCTGGTCAAAATCCTCGGGCTCAAGGATCAATAAGCCACTTGGAGTAAGTTGCGGGTCGATGCCGCTCTCCCGGGTGAGTCGAGCGGCAAGTTCAGGATAGGCTTGCTGGCTCCAGCGCGCCAGGGCTGTGACCGGGTTCGGGTAGCGCCAGGGATAGAGGGGGGACAATATACCTCCGCCAGCCCAGGACGATTCGCGGCCGATTCGGCCCGCCTCCAGCAGCGTGACGGTCATGCCGGCATCGTGCAGTTCTTTGGCAGTGAGCATGCCAATAAGGCCGCCACCGACGATCAGGCAATCAGTCATGTGAGATTCATAGGGTTGAGGGATTCGCTATGGTCCTCATCTTAACAGGCAATCCAGTCACGGACTATTCGCCAAGCCGCATCCTGCGGCTGGCGAATGGAGCTGTTATTTCCAGCCTTCAACCCAGGCGCCGCTTTCGTAGCGCTCCTTCGCACCGGTGGAATGAATGCGGAAACTGGTGATGCTGTCTTGATCCTGACCGCCTTTGTTCGTGGGGTCGATAGTGACGGTGTAACAATTGGCGATAGCGCCGCAGGACCCGGCGGTGACGTCCAGGCCGTCGTAATACCCTTCCGGACTGGTGGTCGCAATCTTTGCCTCGGCCTCGTCCTCGGTATATTTGGCATGAGTAGATCGGTACACCTCCAACTTCTGGACGGCCTGCATGAGCGCCTTTGTACCATCGTTACGACGGCCTTTCCGGACAGAGTCCTGATAACTTGGAAAGGCGATCGCGGCAAGTATGCCGACGATGGCTACTGCGATCATCAGTTCAATCAGGGTGAAGCCTGAAAGCCGTTTACGTGATACGTTCATTCCTCGATTACCTCTTCCCACGTGATCGGGATCAGCTGTCGATCCCACTCCGTTACCTCCTCAAGACCAACCATGGCTTTAATCACCGATCCTAGCGCACCGTCTTCACCGTCTGGGAATACGAGTGTAGGGGTCGGGGGCATTCCGAGCATGCTCAGAACCTTTGAGCGGTCTGTGCCGTTGAGCGTTGCATCATTGCCTCCCAGACCTGAGAACATTGCTGAGCCAGTGGTCATGTTGACGGCGTAGAAGCGCGGGATACCCGTGGCACCTCGTGCCTCGCAAACCGCCAGGTCCTGGTCCCGCGTTGCACTGAAGGTCGTGAAGAGCACCGCATAGTTATACAGCACTGCCTTCGAGAACGACTTTTCGGAGGTTCTGAAATCCAGGTACCAACCATCCGACGCGGCAAGGTCGGTGAATGCGGTGGCCTTTTCACTATCGTTGCCGTCCTGGATCAGATTGTCGGTTACGTCATACAGGTCGCTATTGGTGACGGCGACATAGGTTGCCGGAGCGGACCAGACATTCGGGTCCTTGATCATGTAGAAGCGGTCGGTAACCGTGGTGTCCAGTGGGTTGGGCCGGTTACCCGTGCCGATCAGGATAGCGAGATACTGAATGCCATTTCGGTTGTAATATCCGACCTCGGGGGTGTTGAAGAAGCGACGGAACTCTGAGGCCGAGCCCCCGTAGATGTCTGCAATGGCACCACCAGTCAATGATCCCCCGGTGCTTTCCGGGATATCGATGCGTATGATGCGTCCGCCGACGTCCGCGGCATAGAGCCGGTCAAGTATGCCGTTGCGGTTGATGTCGAAAGGTAGTACATCGGCAGCAATAGCATTGTTCATTCCGCTTACATCGGACAGACTGTTGGATATCTTCTGCACCAAGGTACCGTCCAGTGCCCTGACGATAAATATGGCATTACCTTCGTTATCATTGGCTCTTGTTGTGGCGGAATCTTGATCGGTGTCGTAGCCCCCGCCAAATACCAGTACATCAACTATGCTTCCACTCACATTCATGCGCGTCAGCAGGGGTTTAGACCAGGTTTGTCCCAATCCCTCGAAGTCGTCATCTGTCGTGGCGCTATCAGGATCGGTGATCTGTTCGACAAAGGTTGGGTTAAGCCTGTCGGTGATGTCGAGCATGTAGTAGCTCTTACCACCCCGGCGCATGCCGACAATGAGCATTTTCTGACCGTTGGTTTCATAGATGGTCATCGGGCCATCGAGTCCGTAATAGGGTACCGCGGCTTCGTTATTTGCCTTGATGAGTGCGATATTGGGGAGCAGATCTTGCGGCATGAATGCCCAGAGTTCTTCCCCGGTTGCTGCGTCAATGGCTTCGATCACGCCTTCACTGGTTGGCATGTAGATGACGCTTTCGGTGCTGCTGTATTCCACGACCGCAGGCTGGGTGTGGATGGGGGCGCCCATCACACCTTCCCGTGAGGCTATTGGATCCTCGTCGCCAACCGGTGCAGGCGCCGTCCAATTCCAGTTGATCCAATTGACCAGGTCGATACGTTCATCGTTGGTGCCGACGTTCAGCATCTCATTGGTAAGATTATCTGCTGTTACCCGATTGTCTGCATTCGATAGCGGGAGGTCTTCATCGAGATTCGTGAACAGGACCCGATTGCTACCGCCGGTTCCCATGTGGGCCGCAGCGCCATTGACCAAGGGTTGGCCCCCGTCAGGGCTGGTGCTCCAGTGGTCGGTTGAGCTGATGAACTCGTAGGCATCGTTGACGATATTGGCTCCATTCTTATCACGGAGTGCGATCGAGGTGGAGCCGTTGTTGGTGACAGTTGTGATCGTGTAGCTTTTAATATTGCCCTTCCAGAAACGATTCGCACCGGGTTCGAACATCGGGACATAAATCAGGTTGCCGCTTATGGCGGCATTGTCCTGGTTGAAAGGGATTACCGGAGCTGTGTAGGTATAGGGGATCGACTGCTGAGCTTCTGCCAATATCGATTCAAAGGCATCTACCAGATTCGTGGCATTGGAGGCGGGATAAAAGCTGCCTCCACCCGCCGTGGCTATAGACCTCAGGAATGCCTCGGTGTTAGAGTTAGTCGAAAACCCGATGGTGTGAGTAATGATGTGCTGTTGATTGTTCCAACCGTCGCCGGTTTCCAGATCGGTCGTGTAGGCCCAACCCGAAATCTCCCGGGCACAGCGGCCATTCTGCCATCTCGAAACTTTGTCGTTGGCGCAATTGTCGTCCGAAGTGGGATAGGCTGTCAGGCCATACCCCAGTCCGTCGGTGGGGCTGTTGGAGTTGGGCTCGCCATCGGATAACAATACGATGTGATTGGGTTTACACCAGTTGTCCTTCGCAGCACCGGCAATCGGCGAGGTCATGGTGTTGTCGTTATAGTCGGTAAAGGTCTGGTCGTTTCGGAACCAGGCGACCGCGCTTTCGAGAGCTTTCACGGTTGGCGTGTAGTTTCGGGTACGCAAGCCGTCAATCCGTGACTGGAAAAGCGTGGGATTGTCTCCTACCAGTTGAAAGTCGCCGGTATGGGCGACAAAACGAAGGGATGTGTTTTCGCCGCCGGTGGTTGTGTAGCCCATCAAAGCCGCATTTACGCTCTGCATGGAACTCTGATCGAAGATGTTGGTCATGGCTTCGA
>JARRNW010000272.1:1299-8550 GCA_037384565.1 Candidatus Thiodiazotropha sp. | reverse complement strand
TCAGCACATCCGGATCGGCCGCCAATGTCCGGGCCAGGGCCACCCGCTGGCGTTGACCACCGGAGATATGTGCCGGTTTTGCCCGAGCGATATCATTGAGACGTAGTGCAGTGAGCCATCGCTCGACCTGTTGCCGCCGGAACTTACGGTTCAGGCCAAACAGTGAGAAACCCAGGTTTTGCGCCACACTCAAATGGGGAAACAGGGCGTAGTGTTGAAACATGAGTCCGGCTTTACGCTGCCTGGGGGAGAGATGGATCCCCTGCCTGCTGTCGAACCAGACTCGGTCGCCCAGGGCGATACGTCCCGAGCGGGGACGTTCGAGTCCGGCCAAAGCACGCAGCAAGGTGCTTTTTCCGCCCCCGGAAGGACCCACCAGCACCGTGGTTTCACCTGAGCGCAGCTGCAACTCAGCCAGGGCGTCGAAGCCCGGACGCGATAACCTGACCGTGATATCCAGACAGCTCATGCATCACACTCCCGGTCTTCGCGATCCGCCCAGCCATTGCATCGCCCCGAACAGCAGCAGGGAACCGCCACCCAGCAGCAAGGACAACTGCGTGGCGCAGTCGAAATCCCCATCCAGCACCCGGTTATAGATCGCCAGGGAGAGGGTCTCGGTCTGTCCGATGATATTCCCGCCCAACATCAAAGTGATGCCCACCTCACCCAGCGCCCTGCCGATAGCCAACACCAGTCCCGCAAGAATGGCGGTGTGCACACTGGGCAGCACAACCAGAAAAAAGGTGGCGAACCGGCCTCGACCCAATACATAGGCGGCTTCCGCCAGCTCACCGGCACTGGTTTGCATCGCCGCCTGCACCGGTTTCACGATCAGCGGCAGGCCGGCGATCAACGCGGCCAGATAGACGCCAAGAGGGGAGAACACCACATCGACACCCAGGTTGTCATGCAGAACAGCGCCAAGCGCCCCTCGGCGGCCGAGCAACAGCAACAGAAAAAAGCCGATCGCGATGGGAGGAAACACCAGGGGTAGGGAGATCAAACTCTCCCAGATGAGTCGCCCCGGCAATCTGGGACGACTCAAAAGCCAGGCCAGCGAAACCCCCAGGACCAGTTGGCACAGGATCATGGCGAGCACCACCTTCAGACTCAGTCCTATGGGGGCCGGCGCACAGTTTGCCCACAACAGACTCAAAGCCCGGCCTCACGGAGTATGTCGCGACTCTCCGGTGAGGCGAGAAAGTCGATGAACTGCCGTACCTCGTCACGGGCCGAGTGTCCTTTAACAACCGCCGCCACGATCTGAATCGGCTCATATCGGTCCGCGGGCAATTCGGTAACGCCACCGATACGCCCGTGCAATGCCAAGGCATTGGTCAGGTTAATAAATCCCACCTCGACACTTCCCGCCACCAGATGGGAGGAGACCTGGGGGACGGTGGCGAGCACCAGCAGGCGCGAAGCCAGCCGCTCGCGTAACCCGCTGTTGATCAGAAACTGCTCAGCGGCGCGCCCGTAGATGGCCTTTTTGGGATCGGGCATCGCGATAGGCCCCAGCGACTCCTCCAGCAGCGCATCGATTCCCTGTTCGGGAGGCTTACCGGCCCAGGCCAGCACTAACCGACCCCGTCCGAGTTCGATCATTTCGTCGTACAACCCGGTCACACTGAGGATCCCCCGATCCCCGACCGCCAGGGCGACCCGGTCGCTCGCTTCGCTTTGAGCGATCACCGTGCGCATATTGCCGAACACCGGTGTGACCCCTATTCCGCGGGTTTGGGTGAATAGTTTATAGAGCGCCAATAGTGGTTTTTTGTAGCCCGCACCCGCAGCTATGATCAACGGCTCCTGGGCCTGAACCCAGCATGAGGATAAAACCAACAACACCAGAATCGCCAGACGTTTCATTCCTACCTCCTTTTCGGATGGCGACAACACCATGGATATGCGCTGCACATGCATAACGCATCTCACACCGAGACTCACATCGTTATGCAATGGCTATACCAATCGGAATAAAAACTTTAACGCACTGATTTATCTGGCCTAAAACAATCAGACGACACTGGGTGCATGTAGGAAAACCCCCAGCATCACCAATTCATGTTAGTTAAACGACAAGACAACCACCGGGTTACTGACCCTAGTGTAGGTTCCTATTACTGCAGCAGGAGATCAGCGTGCCGAGAAGCCGTCCTATGCAAGGCGGCCTGGCAGGGCAAAAACTGGCCCACTATGAAATCGTGCTTTACGACAATGGGGAATTCAAATTCCTCGGCGACTACGTGCAGATCAGATTCACGCCATCCTCTACACCTTCAATGACTACTATGGGTTTGGGGGCATGCAGCGGGACGAAACGATCTATCTGTTAATCCGGAATGGAAGGGCCATGCAGGATTTGCCAGTCGTCCCGGATATTCTTGACGTATCCCCGCCTCCCAACGCCTGGAACCCGAGCGCTGGGGCTGGTGGCACAAGGACAAGGAGGCAGGACAAAAAGGCCGACCACCACCAGCAATCGCGAAGGTCGCTATACCTTCGATGGTTACAACCTGACCCTTAATTACGATAACAGGATGGTCAAGCGATTCCCGACCTTCCAGATCGGTGACGATTTCTCATCCATCTGGTTTGAAGGGGGTGATCTGAGCCGCAAATTAGCACATTTCAGGGTCGGCCATTTCTCGCTAAGACCCATTCGTGGTCTGAGCTATTGGAGGATGATGGCTGCGTTACCCTACATATAGGGGTTATTTCGTATTGGCAGAGCGCCTCTTCCACACTATTTTCAATAACATTACAAATTTATGGCCTTCATAGCATGAAGGGCCGGCCTCTCACATGTAACCGGAAACCGGGGTACCCCTATGGGCAACGAACTGCAAACTCAGCCTGCCAGCACCAGGTCCCTGTCCTACGGCTACTCAGGCGCAGACACCCATTCATCCCAAACAAACGCCGGACTGGATGGGTTTCGCAACTCCCAGACCACCTCCGAACAACTCCAATCGCGACCTACCGCCATCAACCAACAGCTTTCCCGGCCCGGCCTGGCACAGCGCCTGGGACTCCAGGACGAGGCGCAATCCCAGACCGGCAGATCCACGGATGAGGCCGCCTCCGTCGATCAAGATCCAAACGCCGACCTTCCGGAAGGAAAACCCATCTCGGAGGAGGAATTCTCCCTGTTGAAAAAGGGCGACTTCAAAGGATTTTGGCGCTCCCGCTTCCAGGCCGGAGACCCGGTTGCCCGAACCGCCCTGACGGGTTGGGGTGATCCGGACTATGTCAACGCAAGCACCTTCGAACGCCTGGCGGCACAGCATACCTGGAGCGACCTCAGCAGCTACATCGAAGACCATAAGCTGCCGGTCACCATGCAACAGATCGGCCTGGAACTGGCCCGGGCACATGCCCAGGCTGTGATGAGCGATGACAAAGGGGCGCATCATCTGCTCAGCCCTCACCAGGTGGCGGACTATCACCATAATGTCTTTGCCCAGCATGATATTCCGCCCCATCTGTTCGGCGGCACCCACCAGATCGGCGGCCACTGGTATCTCCCGGATGTCAGCATTCCGGCTCCCGGCGGCTGGGCGCCGACACGATTTGATGCCAATACATACAGTGGGTTATGGTGCAAGGGGTGTGATACAAAACCCTGACTGATACCACCACAGCCATGAACCCCACTGTCCCGGCATTTCGAATCCTCCTCTTCGCGGGCATTCTGCTGGGGCTGAGGGCTCATGCGGAGGAATTCACCACCCTCAAAATCAATGAAATCGCACTGCGACTTCCATCCAGCTATCTGTTACCCGAACTTCCCACCAGTATGATTCCAAGAACGGGGATGGACCCGGGGGAGGGCATCACACTCAAGATCCCTTATACCGATCTCGATGCGGACCTCACGCAACCCAATCGCTGGCTGATGGTGTTCCTGACCCGACCGGGTGACTACTTGCAAAGATACGGTGTCGGCATGGATGCCTATCATGCCTGGCATGGAGATGGTCTTTATCGAGAACGCATTGTTACCAAAGACCCACAGATCAACGGATACCGGGTCGGCTCCAAGGCGGCTTATCCCATGTTCTGGCATGTTTTTACGGCTCCGCCCAGCGAAACGACCGATCCAAGAAGCACATGGCTTGCGTCCTGCTATGTCACTTACGACGAACACTCCAGCTGTTCCGTTGCATTCTCTCATCACGGATTGGAAAACAAGCTGACACTACCGGGAGAGGACATCGGCCTACTTGCCGACCTGAAACAGGGCTACCGTCGATTGATGGACGACTGGGCGAAACCGAAACAACCCTGAACTTCACTCGATCGCTGAATTACCCCCAAGAGATCGTTTCTCGCACAACCGGCTCAACGCCAGGTCAATGTACCGTAGATATACCTCAAATGTTCACCACCCCGATCCGTTAGCGGCATTGCCGTTCGAGCATGACGATCCAATCTCACATGGTCGGCATTCGCCGCGACGATCCACAGCGCACCATCTTTCAATTCATCTCCATCATCAACGGCTTTCAGCAGAATGAAGCGGTCATCCGGCGACCACTCCGGACTGATCTCCAACCCTTCCTCTCTGGCCGCGGTCAGTTGGATCAATCCGGAACCGTCCCGGTTACAGATCCAAAGATGACGCGCCATCGAGAACACCAGCCTTGTCCCATCATGACTCAAGGCTGGAAACGAGACCGGCTCCGGAGCCCGAAACAGCAGTAGCGGCTCGCTTACCGCTTCGTCCGTGATGCTTACCTGATACAGCCCACCCTGACGATCCCAAATCAACAACTGACCATCCGGAGTCCACATCGGATCGATATACTCCCGATCATTGAATGTTGCGAGCACCGTATCGCTCCGCCAATTCCACACCGTGACATACTTCTTGCGATCCCGGTCTTCATTGGTGAATTCAAACGGCAGGGCGATGAGATTGTCATCAAGGGGGGAGAACTGGATGCCCCCTTCTTTACGGACATCGAAATCCTCGTTCGTGACCGGGATAGACTTTAACTGGATACCAAACGTGTTCATAAAGAGAATCCTTTCATCATTATATTCATCAGAGACAAGGTCGAAATGGACCATTTCGTCGAACAGCTGGAGCTCGCTCCCATCCATGCTCATGCGCCATCACCGGAACCAACGCCACACCCGACCGAGAGGAAGGCGAGTAAACTCATCGACGCGGATAGTTGCCGGACATGCCTATAGAGATACCACAACTCCCTGTACATATTACTCATCCCATTCCACGGTCATTGTTGGGACTAACTAATACCCGATTATCCGACCCATCGGCAATCCGGGATTACCCTAGTGTAGGATCCTATACTGCAGTAGCACTAGATAGATTATTGCTCGTGGATCCATGTTCCTTCCACGAGGCCCGATACCGCGTCATTTACTGCGGCTAACCATTCATTGATCGCCTGACGCCAGTTATTGAGCGACCACCGATACAGTGTACCTCCGTTTCGACGTTGTAACCGCTATTGCGGTAGCGATCAGCGATGGCATCACGCGCCAGATCTCCGTTAAAGGTTGACACACATGACCAGCCACCCATCCTGGAACGATTACAGATCGACCCTCAGCACTGGTGCTATCTGACCAAGCAATTCGAGAGCCCGTTCAAAGGCCTGGTCGGTGCAGCCTACGCCCTCAAGCAGGCCTGTCAGAACCAGGGATATCAACGAAGTCCCGGAATGGCGGCCTGTCAGCAGTTTCTGACCTGATTATCACCTGGAGCAACCATCGTACATCGGAATCCGCGCTTGCGGAGGGCTGGCCATGTCTGCAACCAGGGATATTCGAAGAAATCACATCCCGGAATCAGATTGTTTAGGTGATTCAATTTCAACTCACGACATCAGACAGGTTGTGAAACTCAAATCCCTGTAAGAATGCAAGCTATCTCATGTTGAAATCGGGTCTTGTTAGCATGGCTGTCCTGTTTGATTCCATATCATTAACCCCTACAGTACCTGTTTCTACACCCTTTGGATTGCACGGGTCATCTCCACTACATAGCGAAATGGCTTTCTGTCTCGATTTCTGTGAAATGATTTTCTGAAAACTCATTACCGAATTCTGTACAGAGTTCGATGACTGAAAAGCACCTAGTAGACCCACTAGTTTTAAATGCACAGGCTCACCACCACCAAAAAAATAACGCCATACAAAATCACTGGTACAAAAAAGACCAGAAGGGTCGATTTGCCTATTCGGATTACCCTTTACATATTTATAAATATTTTGACCGCCAGAATGGCCATTAGGATCTTCCTGAATGTAACTTCCAATAGCGGGATCGTAATCGCGGTAATAGTTGTAGTAGTTCCCGCTTTCTTCGTCGAAGTATTGGCCAGGAAACCTCAACCGATTTTCCCAGCCACCACCTTCAGAAACCAACTCGCCAAATGCCCGGTACTCGCCCTCCCATACCTTCGAACCGTTCTTTCGGATCAACTGCTGTGGCGTTCCCAAATGGTCATTCTGATAGTAAGCATAGCCTTCTGAAGTCTTCTGGTAAACCGGATCGGTCGTCCAGGTTGAGTCCGGCAGATAGCCATAGACCCGGATCACATTGCCCGCCTCATCAACTTCTCCCGCCAAGCCCTCATCTGTGTAATGAAAATACTGGGTCTCAAGCAGAGATTGTGTGGGGTGTCCCATATTTTTTGTCAAGATACGGGTCAGGCCGGGACGGCTGATCTTGACTACCCAGTAAACCCGAACAAAAAAGCCCCGTTCTACTCTGAAGGGGGCTTCTTTTTTGATCGTTACAATGGGTGTCTCGATAGGAGATGATGTATGGACTATTTTGAGTGGGTGTTTCGACTAGCATGCTAGGGATCAATTAAAACTATAAGTACAGGCTTAACCCCATAACTTCAGCTTGAAGCTTAGGTCGGCGTCTAACCCATTTTGGGTGATTTCGAATTATTAGCATCTCGGTTAATGTTGTTATTGTGTCGTGCCTTTATCACTTTAATCTAGAGCATGAACAATCGAATCCCGCCGCGGGACAGCTAGAGTGCAATTGATTGAACCGCGCATAGTGAAGTTTACTATCAAAAAGGAGGTTAGATATGAATATACGAACATTCTTACTCGCAACCTCAGGGGTCTCACTCCTTGTTCTGGCCCTTGGTACGCGTGCCGATGATTGGCTGAATCAAAAATCGGATATAAACACGGCAATAAACTACTTATTTATGTATAGCTAAGGGAAAAAGACTATGTTTGTCACAAAAC
>JARRNW010000272.1:0-1247 GCA_037384565.1 Candidatus Thiodiazotropha sp. | reverse complement strand
GCTGGAGGGTTAATGATGTGCGCCACCGCGACAGTCTTTGCTGGAGAGCTTTCGAAGGGTGATTCGAGAGTTGCTGCCGACGATCTTCCTTTGGATGATCCGTGGATTACATTTTGCCTAATACACTCAAAGCCAGGGAAAGATCTGGATAACTGCATACTTGGCTTACCTTCTATTGCTAATGGAAGTAATAATTTGTCGACATCAGCTTCCGACGTTTACCTGAAGTATCAAAATCTAGTAAAAACCGTAAAGCCGACAGGCGCTACTCATGAGATCGGAAAGTTGACTACTGAACGGCCTGTTTATGAGTTTGTTCGTGGTTGCGGCGTTCATTTCTCTTCTGGCGAACATCCCATCAGCGTTCGGTGCAAATTAGAAAATCCTTGTGATGGTGCATTTAACCCCGATGTCGTACTCAGTGTGCAGTGGGATAAACTGCTCTGGGATAATAATAGCTATACCGTTACTAATGGTGCACCGGAAAGCTGCGCTATTTCACTTGAACTTGATCAAATACCATCAACAGCTGCAGTATGTGGCCAACAAATAGTCAATACTTTCAACCAATCCGCTTCATGTAGCGCGGCAGGTATGTCGGCGGTGCTAACTAACGCTCCGGCGGGAACTTTTATCGATGTTTATTATTCGCCGGAGAATGAATCGGAAATGTCCATGCCGGGGCCAGAAAGTGTCGGCACCGTGACCTATTAGCCGCTACTACTACTACGTGGACACCCACGATAACGAAGGGGCCAATGGCCCCTTCGTTATTATGGATGGTAGGTCAGTCTGGTACGGTAAGTACCAAGCAGCCCTTCATGACAAAGTATAGAAGATAAACCCGACCTCGCAGCATCACAAGCGTGAAAGCGTGAAATCCAGGCCAATGATCGTTCCTTGCCCCCAAGCCACTCTGACAACTCCTTGTGTTGCTGGGCCGTGTAGAGAAGTGTGAAAACCCGGAGCTATGCAAACCAGTCTGAATCTGGTGAGGCCCGTGTTGCCTTTGCCCCGTTTGGCGGGCGTTACATCGACACGGTATTTGCTGTTGGGTGCGAACACGCCGTGACAAATTCATCTGGAATGAATTTGGACAGCTTTAGCTGGCCCGCGAAGCGGGTGAGTATCAGGGAAGATACGAGCAAATCGGGTCAGGTTTACTCTCGGTTTCGGCATCAGCGCCGCTAGCTTGGCAATGACAAATCGGCAGTACTAACCTGGACACCCACTTCATCACTCTGAGC
>JARRNW010000271.1:0-5227 GCA_037384565.1 Candidatus Thiodiazotropha sp. | reverse complement strand
CGAAGCGTATGCCGACGATCTCCAGCCAGTTCTCCAGCAGATGCAGTTCGTCTTCGAGCGTTGCTTGCTCCTTGCGTACCCGAATTAATGCGAATCGCAGCCAGTCGATTAGCCGATCTAGAAGATTTTGTGCACATGCCGCATCGGTTTCGATCAGACTCGCCACATTAGCTAGGGTATTGAACAGAAAGTGCGGTTCGATCTGAGCCTGGAGGAGCTTCAAGTGAGCCTCCATCTCACGCCGCGACCGTTCTGCTTCGTCTAAGCAGCGCTGGCGGATTTCCGCATCGAGTTTCTGTACGCGGTCGGCTAGCATGAACACGGTGACGCCGACCGCACCAAACAACAAGCCGATTGCCTGGATCTGCCAGAACATCTCCGTGGATTTTTGAATGCCGCTGATCAGGTAGGCCAGGTTGCTTCCCAGCAGGACACTGGCCGGCAGCGTAAAGGCTAAGGTCAACAAGCGACGCCAGCCACGTGCGATGCGCGGGATCAGCGGGGCATTGATCAGGATGATGCCGAAGGTAATGCAGACAGAAAAGATCATGTTGATCAAGAAACCGTGGCCATACCCGATTATCGTGAACAAAGCGGCGATGGCGGTAGTAAACAGGAGCAGCAGCGCGAAAAAGACCGGTTCTTTTATCATGTACGCATTCTCAGTGGTGTATCAAGGTAACGCAAGTCGAAGGCCGAGATTAAGACTTCGCTCAATGACCATGCCGTATTCCCGGCGCGATCCGCCACTATCGAGTGTGCCCAGGAGAAACAGCGTGAGCCTACCGTTCACGGCATGCTCTATATACGCGGTAAACTCGGTACTGCCATCGTCCATATTGTGGCTCATCATCAGGCGCCAATAGTCGTCTCCATCCAGGAGATTGTTTTGCCAAATCATATGCAGGTAATTGCGATTCAGCAACAACGGACTTGCGGCGAGGGCTAAACCCGCCGCTGCAAGAGAAGATGCGGCACGCGCAAAGTAGGCCCGGCTTTCGGCCCGGCTGTAGCCATGGCCGTCATGGAGATATTCCAGGGTCAGGCTATGACCATTTTCCAGGGTGTAGGTGGCGCCAATCAGTCCGGTCTCCCGTCTGGGGGATACAGCAAGCAGGCTGAAAGGCTGGGAGAAGTCTCTGGGTGAAAGCAGTGTGTCGATCCGCTTGGTAGAGGATATTTCACCGTAGAGTAGGCAGGCATCGTTCAGGGTCTGCTGGAGATGGATTCCAACGAACAGTGCACTTCCCCGCGCCTGTGCCAACGCCAGACCGCCAGCCCAGTCATCTCCACGCATGTCACCCTTCAACAGCAAGGTGTTTTTCCAATCGTCGGGACTCGCGTGCTTGTGACCGCTGTCCTCGACAAAGGCGATGCTCAAGGCGTGACGGTGATCTGGTGTCCAGGCGAGCTTTACAGCATCGACCCCGGATAGTTCGCGCAGCGGGTTGGAACGGCCATTGTCGAAATAGAAGGGACTGGAGGGGGAGTGAAACTGTGCCGGCCCCCAGTTCATCACCTCGCGTCCAATAGAGGCTGCCCAGTAAGGCGTCAGGGCAGTTCTGAGCTGCCATTGGCTCAGGTAGCCTTGTGGTTCGCTCTCGCCACTCTCCTTCTCGTGTCGGATGGAGAGGATGGGGCGTGCGCTGATGCGATAACGATCATTTGCCAGTCGCAGGTTGAGGCGTGCCTCTCCCGTGAATGAAGTGTCAGCTAGGCGGGCCAGCCGGTTGTCAGGGTTGAGTACGCTCTCCTCCGTCCGCCACAATCGCTCAGGATAAGCATAAAGCACCGCGTCCCAAGTGCTTTGCCAATCGCTATTCGAAGCCTGAGCCTCGAGTCCGAAACCGAGCATGAAAAGGATCAACCAGCCGCGTTTCACTGCAACTGACCGAGCTCAAATGCCGAGGGATCAATGACGCGTATACGGACATTGCTGTAGCGCATGTCGGTGTCCGCGTCTATGAGGGCATCACTAATCAGCATGTGACTGACGAACGGAATGTTGCGTCCATGGTAGCTAATCTCCAGGCCGTACTCAAAGGTGGCGGTCTTCAGTAGTTTGCCAGAGAGAGAGTAGAACTCGGCTTTGAGTGCAACTTCCCGATCCTTTGTGACCCAATAGCGTATCTGGTCGTAAGTCGTGCGATTGTGCCGCGCCTTCAGGTCCAGGATATAACAGGACTCGTTTGCCACTACAGACTCCCCTGCCAACGTAGCAGTGTAATCAGCAGCGTAGTTGGTGGCGGCTATGTCGCCGTTGGAGGCTTGGCCAGTCAAGCGCTGACGCGGCGAGACCGGAACAGGTTTGGAAAGCCCCGGTTTGGTGAGCCACATATTGCGTCCTACCTGGAGGATTTTTGAGCCGCGAAAACGGGCGGGCTCCAAGGTTTCGGCGATGCTGGCATCGACCGACGCACGTACTTCGAGGTGTTGTGTTTCCATCTGACGTGCTCCCTCCCGGGGAGTTAGCTGGATCTCCCAGACGATACCGGGCAGACCGCCCCCGCGGGCGTGGTCTGAGCGTTGCAAAATGGCCTGGGCATCCGGTGCGGCGAAGCTCGGCCCACTCGACAACAGGGCAAGGATGGCGAGTAGCAATGATGGATTTGTTATACGTTTCATCGCGAACTCCTAGACATGGCTCAATGCTTCAATGATCGCTTGCCGGGAGGCTCTTCGGGCGGGTAGCCACGCAGCCAGCGCGCCGACAGTAGCCATCATCAGGGTCGTCAGCAGAATGCGGGACTGATCCAGATCCACCAGCAAGGGCACGTGCCCACTCATGTTTGGGGGCTCATAGGAGATGTTTGCGGTGTTGATGCCGTAGCGCACCGCCATCGTCAGCAGTAAACCGACCGTACAGCCGATCAGGGTCAGCAGCGCCGCCTCACCTACGAACAGCTGGATAACACCGAACCTGCGCAGGCCCAGGGCACGCAGTGTGCCGATCTCACGGGTGCGCTCAACCACGGTCATGCCCATGGAGTTGGCGACACTCATCACGACCACGGTAATAACGATGCTGAAGATAAAACCGAAGATGATGTCGAACATGCCATGGACCTGGGTATAGAAGGCCGAGAGTTCGTTCCAGGTGCGGATTTCCAGATCGAATCCAGCAGCCGTGAGCTTCGCCATCAAATGCGCGCGAACCGCTTCCGTCTGGGACACGTCGTCCAGCAGAATAGTGAGGCGGTCAGCGCGGCCGGCGGCGTCGTAGAGGGAGCGTACTAGTGCCAGTGGGATGAACGCATAGAGGTCGTTGGTGCTGGCATTGCCGGTGTTGAACACACCACCTACCGTCACGTCCAGCGCATTGGCTTGACCGCCGAGGGTATTGGAGAGCAACACGGCCTGGTCCCCGAGTTTGAGATGCAGTAGATCTGTCAAGCCTTGCGCCAGTGCCACCGAGCTGGGTTTGTCGGGGTCGAGGGATTCTACTCCGCCGGTCGCCTCTGTGCCCTCCTTATGCCACTGCAGGGTTTGTGGAAGCCCGGCATGCAGCTCTCGGGCCGCTGCAGGCTCTACGCCCTCAGCGACGAAGATGGTGCTGGCACGTCCATTGGAGATGATTCCGGAGAGGGTGAGGCGTGGGGTTACCAGCGTGACATGCGGTTCTTTCTCAACTAGGGCGGTGATCCGCGCCACTGCCTTGCCGGTAAGCAGGTAGCGCTCCGGATCGAGCTTTCCCTCCCGGTTCATACCCCGCCGATAGAGGCTCAAATGGCCCAGCAGTTCACCGTGAATGGCCTGCAGGGAGAGGCCATGATAGATGTTGTGGGTGTAACCGGCGAACAAGGCAATAGCGGCAAAGCCCAGCGCGATAGCCAGCAGCGTCGTTAGGCTACGTCGGCTGTTGCGCAGGAGCCCACGCATGGATAAAGAGAGCAGATTCAATGCACTACCTCGTCTTGTTCGATTCGTCCGTCGCTCAGGAGCACTTTTCGGTCCACATGCTCCAGTAAGCGCGGGTCGTGCGTTGTGAAGAGGAAGGTGATGCCGTGGGCCCGGTTCATCTGTCGCATCAGATCCACCACTAGGCGGCTGTTCTCCGAATCCAAGTTGGCGGTAGGCTCGTCCGCTATCACAAGGCGCGGTTGAATGGCCAGAGCGCGGGCGATGGCGACCCGTTGTCGTTGACCGCCAGAGAGCTGGTCAGGACGTGATGACATAAACCGTTCAAGACCCACTTCTATCAAAGCCTTTACCGCGCGTTCATGGGCTTCGTGCCGGGTGGTATCGGCAATCTGTAGCGGAAGCATCACATTCTCCAGGGCCGAAAGTACCGGCACCAGGTTGAAGCTTTGGAAGACGAAACCGATGCGCCGTCCGCGAAAGTTGGTCAGGGTGTTGTCATCCAGCGCACAGCTCTGCTGTCCATCAAACCAAACCTTGCCTTCGCAAGGGGTGTCAATCAGCCCGATGATGTTCATCAGGGTGGATTTGCCACTACCAGATGGACCCCAGACGGCGACGAATTCTCCGCTGTTGATCTCCAAAGATACGCCGTCTAAAGCCTGCACCAGGGTATCGCCAAGATGGAAGTGCCGACGCACTTCGTTGAGACGTATCAGGGGCTGGATTGTATGGGCGTTGTTCATGATAATTCCCAATGTTTGCTTATCCTTGCGTTATATTAGGGGGGCTGATCAGTGGTCACCAGCGAGTTGCGACGAAACGGCAGATATGGGGCGTGGATCGCAATCCCCTGGCGTGACGAGTGAGTCTTCGATCGCGTAATTTGCGAATCAGGAGATTCCAGCCATAACGATCACACTCGATAATCCATACTGTATTGCAACCCGGCCGCCCCAGTGCCAGGGTATCGCTTCGCCGGTGTCAGTGTTGGCTTCCGAGATCAAGTACAATTCTGTTAAGGTCAAGAAGGAGTGCGCAGCGTTACCCTGCCAGTTGCATAAATCACCTGAAAATTAGTGCTTTTGTTCTGTAAATACCTGCATTTTCACGACGAAACAGCATGTGTCTTAAGTTCGCTTAAGGTGAGTTTAAGCTACGCAGAAAAACAGCCACATGACTTCAAAAAAGCATGGTTCTTTGTAATTGCATACGGCTATAAATACAAAGTGGTTTCCGAATTGGTACAATACACGCTGACAAAAACGACGTACCAACCAAAACGAAAACCACTGATAAAAACAGTGCAAAGCCGATGTTCAAGGTAAATCCAGAACAGCCATTGAAGTCAGATTCGAACCTCAAAATC
>JARRNW010000270.1:0-5250 GCA_037384565.1 Candidatus Thiodiazotropha sp. | reverse complement strand
TCCGCAAGTTTACGATACTCGGGATAGCGTGCATGACGCTGTTGCCGGTCACCTGGGCTGACGCGGAATCCGCGTTGGTTTTCAAGGGCTGCTCCATCATCCGCCGCGCCTTCATGAGCGAGGCGGCCGCCGCCTACGAGCAGGCTACGGGGCGCCACATCGACGTCATGGGCGGTGGCGCCACCCTGGGCATCCGCGCCACGGCGGCCGGGGACTCCGACATCGGTGGCAGCTGCCGTCCCGCCCTGCCGGAGCGGTTCCCGGCGGAGCTGGGCGTCAAGCTCACCCGCATCGGGTGGGATGCTCTGGCGTTCATTACTCACCCCAGCAACCCGGTCGACTCCATTACCCTGGCGCAGGCAAAGGCCGTGCTGCAGGGCCAGATCGATAACTGGGCGGTATTGGGTGGGCCCGATCGGCGTCTCATAGCGATCTTCCGCAGTCAGGTTCCGGAGAGCGGTGGCAAATACTCCGGAGTCGGTCACATGACGCGGGTGATGCTGTTCAACGATCCCGAGTACAATTTCACCGAAAAAGCGCTCTTCTTCCGCCACTCCGCCGAGGTGGAGGAGGCGATCGAAAACATCCCCTACGCCTTCGGCGTTACAGGTGTCTCCTCGGCACTCAAGCGGGATGTAAAAATCCTTCGTTTGAGCGGTGTCGAGCCCTCCCGGGAGGAGATCGTAAAGGCACGCTATCCGCTGTTTCGTCCGCTCTACCTCGTCACACGGGGCGCCCCTCAGGGGGAAGTGGCCGACTTCATCGACTGGTTGACCGGGGAAGCGGGCCAACAGGTTGTAGCGCTGCAGGGGACCGTGACCTTGCAAGAGGGACGCGCACTGGAGGCGAAATACCGCTACTGGCCGGCTAGCGACCTGCTGACCAATCCGCCGGGGAATCTGCATCGGTGAATATACGCCGTCTGTTCCTGCTGCATGTGCTGATACCCTTCCTGTTGCTGGCCGCGCTGGGGGGCGGAATTCTCTTCCGCTACTCCCTCTACGCCGAGGAACGGGACGAGGGGGAGCGACTGTTGGTGCATAGCTGGGCGATCGCACAGAAGATGCGGCAGAAGTTCGAAGAACTGGAGGGGACGCTCGGTGCCTTGCGTTCCAGCACGGCGATGCGCCAGTACTTCATGTACCGGCAGGTGGGACTGGTCGACTACGCGGAGGACGCTCGCTCCAAGGTGGAGCGGGAGCTGTACGATTATGCCCGCGAAATCAAGATGTTCGACGCCGTACAGCTAATTGGCACAGATGGACGCTCGGTTGTGGATATCGAGGAGGGGAAGATCGCCTATCGCCACCAGGACCTGTCCGGTACGCCCTGGTATAGCGCGACATCGGCACTGAGCGCTGACGGGAAGTACATCTCCAGCCCGTATCCCTGCAAGGCGCACGGGAAGGCGACTGTGCGCATCGTGCGTCCGGTACTGGATTCGGCGCAACGGCCGATCGGCTTCATCCATCTGCGCGTCCACCTCGCGGATCTGTTCAACGAAGTCATTACGGGAGAGCCAACGGAGAACCTGTATCTAATTGATGCCCAGGGCCGGCTGGTGGCCGGTGGCCAGGGGATCGCTGCCGGCCAGGATCTGTCGGCGCAGGAGACCACCCGAGAGGTGCTGGCGGGCGGGACGGGATATCGGGTCGAGCCGCACCCGGTCAGCGGCAAGGAGATGGTCAAGGCCTTCCGCCCCCTGGGTATCGCGGGTCTTCATTTGGTCCAGATGCGTCCCCTGGGCGAGATCCAGACCACCGTCGGTCGATTCAGCACCTTTTCCCTGCTGCTGCTGACCCTGTCGGCGCTGGTCATCATGGTGGCGATCAGTCTCGCCACCGCCCGGGTGACCCGCCCCATCCAACAACTGGGTCGATCCATCGCCAGCGTGCGCAGGGGCCGATTGGAGCGGCCGATTCCCCAGGAGGTGCTGACGCTGAACAACGAGGTCGGCGCGTTGGCGCGGAGTTTCAACGAAATGTCGCAGCTCTCGGAGAGCCGTTTCACGGCGCTGCAGCGGAGTGAACAGCGCTTCCGCGACCTGGTGGAGAGCACCAGCGACTGGATCTGGGAGGTGGATGCCGCCGGTGTCTACACCTACGCCAGCCCCAGGGTCGAGGCGCTGTTGGGCTACCGCCCCGAGGAGGTGATCGGCAGGACCCGGTTCGATTTCATGCCGCCGGCGGAGGCGACGCATGGGGATGAACTGTTCGCCCGCCTCGCCGCCGAGCAGCGGCCCATCGTCGCGCAGGTGAATACCAGCCTGCACCGGGATGGCCGCCAGTTGGCGGTGGAATCCAATGGGGTTCCCTTTTTCGACGAGAACGGTGAACTCCTGGGCTATCGTGGCGTCGATCGCGACATCACGCAGCGTGCGCAGGTGGAGCGGGCGCTGGAACAGGTGGCCAGGGAGTGGACCCTGGCCATGGACGCTTTCGACGACGCCATCTACCTGCTGGACGCAGACCGGCGCCTGGTGCGGGCCAACCAGGCCTTCTACGGCTTTCTCCATTTGACGCCGGATCGGGCGGTGGGCAGCCATATCGTGGAGCTGATCCACCCCCGGGGAGAGGCGGTCCCCTGTCCGGTCTGCCAAGCCCAGGAGGAGCAGAGAGACGCCGTCCTCACCCTGGAGGCCAATCACCCGGTCAACCCAACCGGGATCCCCATCGAGGTTCGGGTGAAGATGGTGCGTAACGACCTGGGTGAGACCACCGGTTTTCTGGTGAGTCTTCACGACCTGAGCCATGCGCGCAAACTGGATGCGGAGCTGCGGCGGGTCCATGAGCGTCTCAAGCTGACCCAGTTCGGCATCGACCATGTTTCCGACGCGATCTATCTGATCGACACCCAGGCCCGCTTCCGCTATGTGAACGACGAGGCCTGCAGTCGCCACGGTCTGGAGCGGGAGGCGCTGCTCGAGAAAGGGGTGACCGATGTGGATCCCCATTTTCCTCTGCAACGCTGGACCGAGCATTTCGCCGAACTCAAGCGCAGGGGGACCCTGATCTTCGAGAGTCAGCACCGGCATGGGGACGGTTCGCTTTTTCCGGTGGAGGTCGCCGCGAACTACATCCGCTACGCGGACGAAGAGTATAATTTCGCCTTCGCCCGCGACATCACCGAGCGCAAGCAGATCGAGGCGGAGCTGCAGCGCTCCCGCGACAACCTGGAGGAACAGGTCGCGTTACGCACCGCCGAGTTGAAACAGGCCAAGGAGGCGGCCGAGAGCGCCAATCAGGCCAAGAGCGTGTTTCTGGCCAACATGTCGCACGAGCTGAGGACCCCGCTAAACGCCATTCTCGGTTTCGCACAGCTCATAGCCCGCGACAAACGCATTCCTAATGATGAACGCGAGAATCTTGAGATCATCAACCGCAGCGGAAACCACCTGCTTACACTCATTAATGACGTATTGGAGATCTCCAAGATCGAGGCGGGCCGGCTCACTCTTAACGTCACACCCGTCGACCTGCATGAGCTGCTCGACAGCCTCATGGATGTGATGAAGGTACGAGTCGGGCAGAAGGGGCTGGAGCTGCTTCTGGAGCGAGCGGATACACTGCCCCATTATGTAAAGACGGATCTTGTAAAGCTGCGACAGGTGCTGCTGAATCTGCTCTCCAATGCGGTGAAATATACGCAAGCGGGGAGTGTCATGCTCAGTGCGACCACCGAAGCCGAGGCAGATCGGTTATGGTTGCGTTTTGAGGTTAGCGACACCGGTATCGGTATAGAGCCGGAGGAACTGGAGCGTATCTTTCACGCCTTCTATCAGGCCAAGCCCAGTGGCCTCACCGAAAGCGGTGGAACCGGCCTCGGACTGACTATCAGCCTTGAGTACACCCGTCTGCTGGGCGGTAACCTGACGGCGGAGAGCACCCCGGGGCAGGGTTCGCTCTTTCGCCTGCGCCTGCCCGTGGAGTTGGCGCAAGCCGTGGAGCAGGAGAAGGCGGGGCCGCAGCGTGTTGTCGGTTTGGCATCGGGGCAACCAGGCTATCGCATCCTGGTGGCCGAGGACAACCCCGACAATCAGCGACTCATCGCCACCCTACTGGAACGCGTCGGCTTTCATGTGCGCACGGTCGACAACGGCCAAGCGGCGATCGAGGCGTTCCAGGCCTGGCACCCTCATCTCATCTGGATGGACATGCGTATGCCGGTGATGGACGGCTATGAGGCCAGTCGCAGGATCAAGGCGCTGTCGGGGGATGGAGAGGTCCGTATCGCGGCCCTGACCGCCAGTGCCTTCGAGGAAGACCGGGAGGCCGTGCTGGCGGCGGGTTGCGACGCTTTTGTCCGCAAGCCACTGAAGGAGAGCGAGCTGTTCAAGGTTATGGGCGACCTGTTGGGGGTGCGATACATATACAAAGAGGTGGCGCCTGAACCTCTGGCACCCGTGAGTACGCTGGAACTGGACGAATTACCCGCAGAACTGACCACGGAGCTCAAGGCGGCGGCGCTGGCGCTGGATATGGAGAAGCTTCAAGAGCTCATTGAACGCATTCAAGCCCTTTCGCCACAGTGCGCCAATGCGCTGCGCGCTGCGGCCGATGACTATCGATTCGATGAGATTCTCAAGGCGCTGCATGAAGAGGTGAAACCCTAACCCGGATATCTCACCCGCAAACGCGCTGAAATGATCGGCTTGAAATGCCTGGAATGAACCACTATCAGCTACTCCATGACCCTTTGGCGAGGTTGATTTGACAATTGTTCAAAACCAGGGGGCGAGCGCGTAATTACACTTAAAAGAGAGAGTGTATGTCGAGTTTACAAGCTTGCGGCGACCGACTATCCAATCCATATGGATTGACGAAATAGGCTGTTTGGTACGTTATCCAAGAGGCATGGCGCAAACTTCGGTTGACGCCGGTTACCCAAACGGATTACGGCTACAGCGAAGTTCAAGGTGCGGCAAACCGCACCCCAGCAGTGATTGATCCGTGAGGTGGGGCTTGTCACGACGAAACAACCTGACGGTGAAACTCACTTTGAAGCGGAGACCTTCAATCTTGTTGATCAGGTCTGTCATGACTGCGCTGGCGATGCTGCTGTTGATCCCGGCTGGGAGGGCGGAGGCAACCATCGTGGAGTTTGAGACGGCGGAGTTCACCCAGCAGGTGAAGACCTCCTCCGCTCAGCGTTTGGACCTCGATTGGCCGAACATCCTGCGTCTCTATGCGGGAGTGGATGGCGCAGCGATCTGGCACGATGGCGATAGCCTGAATGAGCACGGTCATCTGC
>JARRNW010000269.1:0-5257 GCA_037384565.1 Candidatus Thiodiazotropha sp. | reverse complement strand
ATTCCCTGCGGAAGGGTGAGCTTGAGGCTAATACAAGGGTCGGATGGGGCGTCGGGCTTGATTTTGGCATGGTTTACTACGCGATTGGACTGAGGCGGAACATTAATCGGAATCGCCTGTGGCTTCAAGCCGCGAAAGGACGGCGTGGGGGGACGCCCCCGGAGGAGTATCGATCCAGATGAGTCGTAGGTTGGCCTGTGAGTCGCATCTTTTCTCGATTCGAGAATTTCCATTTCGAGATAACTGTTTTCCAATAGTGAGTATCAATATTATAAATGAAAACGCTGTATGTATATATAAATCAATGTATTAAATGGCATTGTTAATGTTGGTAATACTTGACACGACCGGCATAGGCGACGTAGAAAGACGAATTGACTAAAAGGGGATGTGGAAACCGATGCCAATCCAAGACTTATTGTTGTCCGGTATTAATCTGATGTTGATCGGAATGGGGATCGTGTTTACCTTTCTGTTCGTGCTGGTTCTGGTCATGAAAGGCATGTCGGGATTGGCACTCATGGTTAGTGAGCGGCAGGGAGCGGCAGAGACATCAGCGTCTCACACGTCCCTGGCGGGCCAGAATCAGGCAGGGATGCGTGGTGATCTGGTTGCGGTCATTTCTGCGGCCGTCAAACAATACCGATCGATTCATAATTGAATTCGAAATCAATCATTTAACACCTGTTCCCAGGCTGTTTCATCAATAAACGGCGGTTAGCTTATGAGCGAAAAGAAACCACTTGGAATCACGGACGTTGTGCTGCGTGATGCGCATCAATCCTTGTTTGCAACCCGGATGCGTATCGAAGATATGCTCCCTATTGCGGAAAAACTGGACAAGGTTGGGTTCTGGTCGCTGGAGACCTGGGGTGGTGCCACCTTTGATTCCTGCATCCGTTTTCTGGGAGAGGACCCCTGGGAACGTATCCGTACCCTCAAGGCGGCAATGCCGAACACGCCCATGCAGATGCTGTTCCGGGGGCAGAATATCCTGGGCTACCGACACTATGCCGACGATGTTGTGAAACGTTTTGTCGAGCGTGCGGCCGTCAACGGAGTGGATGTGTTCCGCATCTTCGATGCCATGAACGACCTGCGTAACCTGGAAACCGCCGTCAAAGCCACCCTGAAAGTCGAGAAGCACGCCCAGGGCACCATGTCCTACACTGTGAGTCCCGTGCACAATCTCGATTACTGGATCGATATGGGCAAGCGTCTTGAGGATATGGGCTGTCACTCGATCTGTATCAAAGACATGGCCGGTCTGTTGAACCCCTATATCTGCTTCGAGCTGGTCACCCGTCTCAAAGAGAATCTTTCCATCCCGATTGCCATGCAGAGCCATGCCACTACGGGTATGAGTACTGCGACAAATATCAAAGCGGCCGAAGCCGGTATCGATATGGTGGATACGTCCATCTCATCCATGAGTATGACCTATGGCCACTCAGCGACCGAGTCGGTGGTTGCCATCCTGCAGGGAACCGATCGTGAAACCGGGCTCGATCTGAACCTTCTTGAGGAGATCGCTGCCTATTTTCGGGAAGTTCGCAAGAAGTATGCGAAGTTCGAGGGGGCATTACGGGGCGTGGATTCCCGCATCCTGGTGGCTCAGGTGCCTGGAGGCATGCTGACCAACATGGAGAACCAGTTGCGAGAGCAGGGTGCCAGTGATCGGCTGGACGACGTTTTAGAAGAGATTCCACGGGTGCGAGAGGATCTGGGATTTATCCCGCTGGTAACCCCCACCTCGCAGATTGTGGGTACCCAGGCGGTGATCAACGTGCTTATGGGGGAGCGTTACAAGACGATCGCCAAAGAGACCGAAGGCGTCTTGAAAGGTGAATATGGAGCCACCCCGGCGCCGGTTAACGCAGAACTTCAGGCGCGCGTCCTCAAACCGGGAGAAGCGCCTATTAGCTGCCGCCCGGCCGACCTGCTGGATGCCGAGATGGATAAGCTGACAGAGGAGTTCCGTGGACTGGTATCCGAACAGGGGTTGAAGGTGGCAAAAGATGAGGTCGATGATGTACTGATCTACGCCCTGTTTCCCCAGGTGGGTCTGAAATTTCTCAAAAATCGCGGCAATCCGGATGCCTTCGAGCCGGCTCCCGGTAGTGAGTCCGCCACGCCGTCTCCTGCTGCCGTTACCCCTCAGGCGCAACCCCAGGGGGGACCCGAGGCCTACCAGGTTGAGGTCAATGGGGTAACCTACAATGTCAAGGTGTCACCCGCGGGTGCGGTCACGTCGGTCTCCGAATCCAGTTCCGTGGTCCAGAACGCGTCCTCGGCGCCTGCCCCGTCAGCAGGGGGATTGGAGATCGCTGCGCCATTGTCGGGGAATATCCATACCATCAAGGTGTCTGTCGGGCAGCAGGTGACTTCGGGTGATGTGATCATGATTCTCGAGGCTATGAAGATGGAAACTGAGGTACGGGCGACAGCCTCCGGAACGGTTGCGCAGATATTGGTTAAAGAAGGCGAGGCCGTCCAGGTTGGAACCCCGCTGGTGAGTCTCTCCTGATATGTTAGAACTGGGATTTGAACCGCTATGGCAGTCCACCGGGCTGGCCAATTTCGCGTGGGGTCAGGCGCTCATGATGGGTGTCGGCGCTTTGTTGATCTATCTTGCGATTGTCAAGAAATTCGAGCCGTTGTTGCTGTTGCCTATCGGTTTCGGTGCCATTCTCAGCAATATCCCCCTGGCCGGTATCGGTGGCAGCGAAGGACTGCTGGGGCATATCTACCATGTGGGTATAGAGACGGGTGTTTTTCCTCTGTTGATCTTCATGGGCGTGGGTGCGCTGACCGATTTCGGTGCCTTGATCGCCATGCCCTGGACACTGCTGCTGGGCGCGGCTGCCCAGTTCGGGATCTTCGTCACTCTGATCGGTGCCTTGGCGTTGAATTTCGTTCCGGGATTTGATTTCACCCTGGCGGATGCTTCAGCGATTGCGATCATCGGGGGGGCGGATGGACCTACCGCGATATTTCTTGCCTCGAAGTTGGCGCCGGACCTGCTGGGCGCGATTGCGGTGGCCGCATACTCCTATATGGCCTTAGTGCCAATCATCCAGCCGCCTATCATGCGCTGGCTCACCACGGATGCGGAGCGGCGGGTGGAGATGCAGCAATTGAGGCACGTTTCGAAACTGGAGAAAATTCTCTTTCCGTTTTCTGTGTTACTGTTGTGTGTCATTTTTCTACCCTCCGCGGCGCCCCTGATCGGCATGCTGACCTTTGGCAATCTGCTTCGGGAAAGTGGTGTGGTGGAACGGCTCAGCCATGCCGCGCAGAATGAGATCATCAACATCGTCACCATATTTCTTGGTCTTGCGGTGGGGTCCAAGCTTTCCGCAGAGAAATTCCTTACTCTGGATACCCTTGGAATCCTGGCTCTGGGGGCCTTTGCCTTCTGTGTCGGGACCGCGGCGGGAGTCATCATGGGTAAGATTATGCACCGTGTCACCGGCGGTAAGGTCAATCCTTTGATCGGAGCCGCGGGCGTCTCCGCGGTCCCCATGGCGGCTCGGGTGGTCAACAAGGTCGGATTGGAAACCAATCACCATAATTTCCTGTTGATGCATGCCATGGGGCCCAATGTGGCCGGGGTAATCGGTTCTGCCGTTGCGGCGGGTGTGTTGTTGGCTCTGGTGGGCGGGCAATAGCTCCTGACGGAAGGCAAAATGGGCTGGCAGATGACCGGTACGCCATTTTGACAGGACGGTCCTCTCATAATATGATTGCGCGCTTATGTCGAAACGCTTTCCCGATCGATTGGATCCCTGGCGTTTCGCTGATCTCGGTCGCGAGTTCAGCGGAAATTTGCCTCTGGAGAAGTTCGCCCGTCTACGGGAATGCCTGCTCGAAACCGCTGGGGATGTGGACTTTGAGTTGCATTTCAGTCGTGATGAGCAGAGGCGGGCCCGGCTCGATGGAACTGTAAGCGCGCAATTGTCACTCGAGTGCCAGCGCTGTCTCGGTGAGTTGGTACTCCCAGTGGAATCCCGCCTACGCGTGGTTTTCGTGCAAGGGTTGGATGAGGCGGAACGCCTGCCCGAGTCACTGGATCCCTGTCTGGTGGAAGAGGAGGGCGTTGATCTCAAGGAATTGATCGAGGATGAGTTGTTACTCGCCTTGCCTCAGGTGTCGCTACACGACCGGGAGGTGTGTCAGTTACCCACTGAGAGCAGTTCCGATGATTTTGCGCCAGAGGCCGAGTCCGACGCGCAGGAAAAAGACAATCCGTTTTCAGTTCTGGCTGGACTGAAACGGGATGAACAGTAAACACAGAAATATTCAGGAGACCAGCCATGGCCGTTCAACAAAACAGAAAGACCCCTTCCAAGCGCGGTATGCGCAGATCTCACGATGCCTTGACCGGGCAAACCCTGTCCATTGATTCGACTTCGGGTGAGACGCATCTGCGTCACCACGTTTCCGCGGACGGATTCTACAAAGGCCGCAAAGTCATCAACACCAAGGGCGAGTAATCGCGCACCGTTGGTTGAATGACCATTTTCGGAACCCGTATTGGGCGTGTCCTATTGCGGGTTCTTTAGTTTTGGGTAAACCAATTTCGCATGAGTAAACCTGTCACGATCTCTCTGGATGCCATGGGTGGGGATATCGGAGCCGATATCGTGGTTCCCGCCGCACTCGAGTATCTAAAGAAGGATAAACAGTCCACACTGATCCTGGTCGGTCGCGAAGAGGTAATACGCGAAAAACTGGGTAATCACCCCTTCGGGGACCGCTTGCGGGTGCATCATGCATCCGAAGTGGTTGCTATGGATGAGGTGCCGTCCAAGGCACTGCGCAACAAGAAAGACTCCTCCATGCGGGTGGCCATCAATCTGGTCAAATCCGGCGAGGCGGATGCCTGTGTGAGTGCCGGAAATACCGGGGCCCTGATGGCTATTTCCCGGTTTGTGCTGAAGATGCTGCCACATGTGGACCGGCCTGCGATTATTACAGCACTTCCGTCGATCACTGGTCAGACCTTCATGCTTGATCTGGGGGCCAATGTGGATTGCAGCGCCGGACATCTTTTCCAGTTCGCGGTGATGGGCAGTGAGACGGTTTCGGCGGTCACTGATATTGAACGACCTACCATTGGTCTGTTGAATATCGGTCAGGAGGAGATCAAAGGCAACGAGCAGGTGAAAGAGGCTCATGAATTGCTGCTCAACAGCTCGCTCAACTACGTCGGCTACGTGGAAGGCGACAATATCTTCCAGGGTGGCACGGATGT
>JARRNW010000268.1:0-5262 GCA_037384565.1 Candidatus Thiodiazotropha sp. | reverse complement strand
TTTTCATGCTAACTCCATGTTATCCAAGTCCGTGGTGCAGCCCGGGTCAGGGCTCAAAAAGTGTTCGACTTAGGTTATTGATTAAATACTTTTCTGTGTAAATGTTGAGGAATCGGGTTCCTGGATGTGGTTTGGATATGAACTTCGTTAAATGTTTAAATCTTAATCTGTGAAAATGATTGCAGAATTTAAGGTGCGAGAGTTTGCGCTTGAGAATAACATCCTGGAAATAGGAATAAAAATACTATTTGTTCGGGGCTGATCACACCCATCCCACAGGCTTTGTTGGTTGGGTTTCGGCAGACACAGATCGAGGAATGGATGTCAGAAAAACAGGGCGCGACAAAGCAAGGGTCTGGGGCCGGTCGGAATCTCCCACAGGAGGAAATCCAGGTGCCCGATGCCATTCGTTTCGGTCGGGAAACCTGTGGAACGCTTGAGCAGGCAGAACAGCGTGAGTGGTGGTTGACCGACGGGCAGGGCGGATACGCAGGTGGCACCCTGGCAGGCAGTCTGACCCGACGCTATCACGGTCTGTTGATTGCCCCGCCGCAACCCGGTCAACCACGTCGGTTGCTGATGGCCAAGGCGGATGCCACCCTGACGATCGCCGGCCATAGCTGGCCCCTGTTCAGCAATCGCTGGTATGGTGATGTGATCGAACCCGCCGGGTATCGATACATCGAACACTTTCAACTCCATGGACGCATGCCCTGTTGGCACTTCGCCTGTGGTGAACACCGGCTGGAGATGCGTATCTGGATGCCTTCCGAGGGCCGCACCACTTATGTGGCCTATCGTTGTCTGGGTGGCTATGACGCGAAACAACCCCTATCCCTGTCGGTCAACCTGCTTGCCAATCGACGCAATCATCACGGTAACCAGCCGGTCAGCGGCACCACGGCAACGGTCAGCCAAGATGGAGGACGGATCCGGATCGAATGGCCTGAGGGTGAGAAGGTTTACATATGGACTACCCGCGCCGGTTTTGAGCCCCAGCAGCATTGGCACGAGGGTTTTCTGCTGGCCTGTGAAACCGAGCGGGGATTGCCTGATATCGATAACAATCTCTCCATCGGGCACTTGGTGTACGCCCTGGAACCGGGTCAATGGGCCGGTTTTGCCCTCTCCCTTGATCCGCGGCATAGCTTTGATCTGACGGCCTCCATGCAGGCCTATCTGCAACGGGAGACCTTTTTGAGTCATCCTCCGGATCAACCGGTGTTTGATCAGGCTCCGGACTGGGTACGCCAGTTACTCCTGGCCGCGGATGACTTTCCAATCCTGCAACCACTACCGGGAGGGGGCACTCGGTCGTCGGTGATCGCCGGCTATCCCTGGTTTGCGGATTGGGGACGCGACACCATGATCGCGCTGCCTGGCCTGACCCTGATCAGCGGTCAGCTGGAACGGGCACGCGGGATTCTCATGAGCTATGCGGATCTGGTGGATGAAGGGCAACTGCCTAACCAGTTGGGTCAGGGGGAGGATCCACCGGCGTACAACAGCGTGGATGCCACCCTGTGGTATTTCGAAGCCTGGCGCGCCTACCTGGAAGTTCGGGATGATCAGGAGGCGCTGCAACAGGTCTTTCCGGTTCTGCAGGCCATCATCGATGGTTATTGCAAGGGAACCCGTTACGGCATTGGCATGGATTCCCGGGACGCCCTGCTGCATGCCGGGGAGGTGGGTACTCAACTCACCTGGATGGATGCCAAGGTGGGTAACTGGGTGGTCACGCCGCGTATCGGAAAGCCCGTGGAGGTGAATGCGCTCTGGTATCACGCGCTGTGCTGTATGCAGACGTTTGCGCAACGTCTGGATCAACCCGTGAGCGTCTATCGGGACCTTGCCGAGCGGGTGCGTGCGGGGTTTCAGCGTTTTCGCTGTCAAGCCAATGGGGGACTGTGCGATGTGATCGATACCCCGCAGGGGGACGATGCCCAGGTGCGACCCAACCAGATCCTTGCCCTCAGTCTGGAGCATTCGCCTCTGGATCCGCAACACTGGCGCGGGGTTCTGACCCAGTGCGGCCACGAACTGCTGACCTCTTACGGACTACGATCCCTGAGCCCCCGGGACAAGGACTACCGTCACCACTATCGGGGTGGGGTGGCTGACCGGGACGGTGCCTATCATCAGGGTACGGTCTGGACCTGGCTGTTGGGTCACTACGCCTGGGCGGAATATCGGGTCACGGGTGACGCCCGCTCAGCCCTGCGACGCCTGGAGCCCCTGGCGGACCATCTGCGTCATGCGGGTTTGGGCACCCTCAGCGAGATCTTCGATGCCGACCCGCCACATGCGCCGAAAGGCGCCCCGGCCCAAGCCTGGTCAGTAGCCTGCACCCTGCAGGCCTGGGTGCGTCTGCAACGGGTTCTGGCCTCAGAGCGACAGGTCTCCGAGTGAACCCTGCCACTCCACGAACCCCGGGCGATGAACGCAGCCGACTGGAGGAGCAGTCCCAAGGTGTGGCGAACTGGCGACTCTGGGGGCCCTATCTCGCCGAACGCGCCTGGGGCACGGTGCGGGAGGATTACAGTCCCCACGGATCGGCCTGGGAGTACTTCGATCATGATCAGGCGCGTTCCCGGGCCTATCGCTGGAGTGAGGATGGCCTGGCCGGTTTGTGCGACGAACAACAACGCCTCTGTTTTTCACTCGCCCTGTGGAACGGACGGGATCCCTTTCTCAAGGAACGCGCCTTCGGTCTGACCGGAAACCAGGGCAACCGGGGCGAGGATGTCAAAGAGTACTACTTCTATACCGACGCAACCCCGAGTCACAGCTGGTTGCGCTACCTCTACAAATATCCCCAGAATGCCTATCCCTACCAGACCCTGGTGGATGAGAATCGAACCCGCAAGCGTCGCGATCCTCCCTTCAATCTGCTTGACAGCGGGGTGTTTGATGAGCGCCGCTATTGGGACGTGGATGTCTGCTACGCCAAGGCGGCACCGGATCGGCTCAAAATCCGCATCCGGGTACGCAACTGCGGCGACCGGCCGGCGGAACTGCATCTCATCCCCCAGCTGTGGTTTCGCAATACCTGGTCATGGAGTCCGGATGAACAACCGGTCAGGCCACAGCTTTCAAAAATCGATCCTCCCATCGGCGCCCATTGGTGCGTTCGGGCGGATCACCCGGAGTTGGGGGCGTACCATCTCTACGGCGAACAGCAGGTCGAATTACTGTTCACGGAAAATGAAACCAATACCCAGCGCCTGTGGGGGTCGCCTGGGGTAACCCCCTACGTCAAGGATGCGTTTCACCGCTATCTTGTCTCGGGAGAACAAGGCGCGGTAAATCCCCAGGCCCGAGGCACCAAGTTCGGTGCCTGCTACCGCTTGCGGATCCCCCCGGGTGAGACCCGTCAGGTCGATCTGGTGTTCAGTGCAATGGCCCTGGATCGACCCTTCGCCGAGATCGAACGGGTATTGGCGCTGCGCCGCTCCGAGGCGGATATGTTCTACGATGAACTGTTGCCCGAGGCCGGTCTCGAGGATCACCGGATCATGCGCCAGGCCCTGGCGGGGATGATCTGGAACAAACAGTATTTTCATTATGACGTATTGCAGTGGCTGAACGGGGATCGGCACCCCCCGCCTGAGGAACGCAAGTCCGGGCGCAACGCCCAATGGCGCCATTTCAAGGCATCCCATGTTCTGAGCATGCCGGATACCTGGGAGTATCCCTGGTTTGCCGCCTGGGATCTGGCTTTTCATGCGGTGGCCCTGGCCTTGGTCGACGTGGATTTCGCCCAACGGCAGCTGGAACTGCTGCTTGGGGAGAACTATCTGCATCCCAATGGCCAGATCCCGGCCTATGAATGGTCTTTCAGCGATGTGAACCCGCCGGTGCATGCCTGGGCGGCGCTCAAGGTCTTTCGCGCCCGGCGCATGCAGACCGGGCAGGGCGACCGGCGCTTCCTGCAACGGGTGTTTCACAAATTGCTGCTCAACTACGCCTGGTGGATCAATCGTAAGGACGTCTTCGGTCAGAATCTGTTCGAGGGGGGCTTCCTTGGATTGGATAACATCTCGGTCTATGACCGTTCCAAACCCCTGCCGCCGGGCTACACCCTGAAACAGGCCGACGCCACCGGCTGGATGGCGATGTTCGCCCTCAATATCACCATGATGGCCCTGGAACTCGCGGTCGAGGATTCCGACTATGAAAACATCGCCATCCAGAGTTATAAACAGTTTCTCGCCATCGCCAAGGCGATCAGCGGTGGGGGAGAACAGGGTCCCTCCCTGTGGGATCCGGATACCGGTTTCTTCAAAGACCTGTTGATCGCACCGGACGGTTCCCATCACCGTATCGATGTCTACTCCTGGGTTGGCCTGATTCCTCTGTTCGCCACCGAGGTGGTTGATCGCCGATTACTGCAAGGCGTACCGCGTTTCCGGGCGATTCTCCGGGATCACAAACTGGGTCTGTTTCAGGGCAGTTTCGTTTGTGCTTGTCCGGAGTGGGAAAACGAACAGGGCGAGCATCTGCTGGCCCTGGTGGATCACTCCATGTTGCCGCGCATCCTCAATCGTCTGCTGCATGAAGATGAATTTCTTTCCCCCTACGGGGTGCGAAGTCTCAGCAAACAGCATGAACATCTCCAGGATCTGGGGGACCTGCCCGGTATCGGACATACCCGGATACGCTATGTTCCTGGAGAGTCGGAAAGCGGGTTGTTTGGCGGAAATTCGAACTGGCGGGGACCGGTCTGGCTGCCCACCAACTACGCTTTGGTGCAAGCCCTGGAGAAGTATCACCGCTTTCTCGGGGACCGTTTCAAGTTTCAGGTACCCTGTCTGCCTGGTGAGTCCCATACTTTGTTGGAGATCGCCAGCCTGATCGCGGATCGCCTGGTCGATCTCTATCGCCGGGACGAGGAAGGCCGCATACCCGCCCTGCGACGGGACAGCCCCTTCCAGACCGATGAGGGTTGGCAGAACCTTAATCTCTTCTACGAATATTTCCATGCGGAGACCGGGCAGGGACTCGGCGCCGCCCACCAGACCGGCTGGACCGGTCTGCTGGCCAACCTGGTGATGCGCCGCTATCGTCGGGATATCCCGGTCTTCCTGGGCGAAGACGAGTCCCACAGTCTCTGAGTTCGAGCCGAATGGCACCCATATCAAACTCGGCTCGGGAGAATCATTTGAAAGCCAACAAACCCTCGTCATCCCAGCGTATGCCGGATGAGTGGTGCATGGATGCACCGTTTACGGACCTAAGGATGGCATCCAGGGAACTCGCACC
>JARRNW010000267.1:0-5264 GCA_037384565.1 Candidatus Thiodiazotropha sp. | reverse complement strand
CATTGAATAACGCACAGATCCTGACCGGCAAGTTCCTGGGGATCCTCCTCTACCAGCTGCTCCTGGTGCTGCTGCCCCTGGGCCTGAGCCTGAGCCTGTGGAGTGGGACTCCCCTCGACCCGGGTCTACTGCTCTCGGTAACTCTGGGCCTGCTGCTGCTCAGCGCGGGCTTCACCGCCATCGGCCTCGTTTTCTCCGCCCTCAGCGACCACCCGGGGGTTGCCGCCGCGGGCAGTTACGGAGCGCTACTACTGCTCTCGCTGCTCGATCAGCACACCGATAGGGGCAGTTTTCTGCACTGGCTGGCCTGGCCCAGCCACTACCTGGATCTGCAGATGGGACTGGTAAGGATTCACGACCTGGTCTATTTCCTGACCCTGCCCCTGGTTTTTCTTGCCCTGGCCTGGCACCGTCTGGAAAGGAGACGCCAGGGATGAAGCAGACCTGGGTAAACCGCCTCAACAACCTCCTGTTCTACCTGCTGCTGGGGATCATCTGGCTGCTTCTGGCCTGGCTGGGCAGTCGCTACGACCAACAGTGGGACTGGACCCGCCAGGGCAGCAACAGCCTCTCCGCGACCAGTGTGGAGATCCTCGCACGCACCCCGGGGCCGCTCACCCTGACCGCCTATGTGCCCGAAACCCGCAGTCTGCGGGAGCGGATTGAGCGCTTCATCGCCCGCTACCAGTACCACAAGCCAGATATCCACCTGAATTTCGTGGACCCCCTACGCAACCCGGACGAGAGCCGTCGGCTCGGCATTAGTCTCAGCGGGGAGATCCTGCTCAGCTACGACCAGCGGGAAGAACGGATCCAGCAGCTCGACGAAGAGCATCTGAGCAACGCGATCCTGCGTCTGGGCCAACGTCACGAGCGCTGGATCGTCGGCCTCACCGGTCACGGCGAACGGGACCTGCTCGGCAAGGCCAATCACGACTTGGGACGTTTTGGCGAACAGTTGGAGCAACAGGGTTTCCGGATCATCAGCCTCGACCTGGCAACCCTCCCCGAGCTGCCGGAGCGCACCGCCCTGCTGCTCATCGCCTCCCCTCAGCGCCCCCTGCTGAGTGGGGAACGGGAGCGCCTGAAGGCCTATCTGGCGCGAGGTGGCAACCTGTGTCTGCTCAGCGATCCGGACAACCCGGTGGCAGCCGGCCTGGCACACGACCTGGCCGGTGTCGATCAGCTCCCGGGCACCCTGGTGGACGCGAATGTGCGGGAACTGGGCATCGACAACCCGAGCATCGCCCTGGTGCCCCGCTACCCTGACCACGACGCCACCCGGGGTTTCAACCTACTGACGCTCTACCCCCAGGCCGCGGCCCTCCGAGCACCTGAATCGGGTGACTGGCAGGTCACACCGCTGCTGCGTACCCTGGACCGTAGTTGGAACGAAACCGGTCCGCTGAGTGGAGAGATCGAACGCAACCCGGAGGCTGGAGAACTACCCGGCCCCCTGAGCATCGGCTTGGCCCTGACACGGGACCGGGGGGGTAGCGAACAGCGCCTGATGGTCATCGGCGACGGGGACTTCCTCTCCAACAGCTTTCTCGACAACGCAGGCAACCAGGACCTGGGACTGACCCTGAGCCGCTGGCTGGCGGGTGATGACGAGGAGATCGGCATCCCCGCTCCCGAGGCGGACGACCGGACACTGCAGCTCTCCCGCACCACCATCCTGATTATCAGCCTCGGACCCCTGATCGTACTCCCAACCCTACTACTGCTCCTGGGCGGATGGATTGCCTGGCGGCGCAACCGAGCCTGATCGGAGAGATGGCATGGGATTCAAGGTAAACCTCATCCTGATTATGATCGCCGCCGCACTAGGCGCCCTGGTGTGGTGGTCGCAACCGGCACCAACACCCCTGCTCAGCAACCTGGACCCAGCAACAGTCCAGCGCATCACGATCGAACAACAGGGCGCTGAGCACCCTATCCTACTGACCCGCAAAGGCGCATCCTGGCTTGTGGATGAGCAGCCCGCCGATGGCCAAAGGGTACTGCAGCTCCTGAAACTGCTGCGCACCCCTAGCCTGCACCGTTTCGAGGCCCCAACATCACTGCAGCCCTACGGCCTGGACAGACCGACCTGGGTCGTGACATTTGATTCGGAACGCTTCGAATTCGGCGCCACCGACCCAATCAACGGCTGGCGCTACGTCCTCAACCGGGGTGTCGTGCACCTGATTGGAGACGGTTTCCGCCACCATCTCAGCGCGCCGACAGACGCCTGGCGGGAGCCCCCCCATGCCTGAACTGCCGGAAGTGGAAACCACCCGCCGGGGCCTGGCCCCGCACCTGGAGGGACGCAAGGTCGCTCAGGTCCTGGTGCGGGAGCCCCGCTTGCGCTGGCCGGTCCCGCCAACCCTGGCGGAGCGGCTCACCGGACAGCGGCTCAGGCAGATCTCCCGGCGCGGCAAATACCTGCTGTTCGGGTTTCCCAATGGCACCCTGATCGTGCATCTCGGCATGTCCGGAAGCCTGCGCATCGTGGCACGCAATACCAAGCCCCAGAAACACGATCACTTCGATCTGCTGATGAGCGGCGGTAAATGCCTGCGCCTGCGGGACCCACGCCGTTTCGGCGCAGTGCTGTGGACCGAAGCCCCGCCCACCGAGCACTCCCTGCTTGCCCATCTTGGCCCGGAACCCCTGGATGAGGCATTCCACGGCGACTACCTTCATCAGCAGGGCCGGCACCGCAAAGTCAGCATCAAACAACTGATAATGGATAGTAAAATCGTCGTCGGAGTGGGCAACATCTACGCCAACGAGTCCCTGTTCCGCGCCGGCATCCACCCGGGACGGGCGAGTAACCGCATCTCCAGATCCCGTTACGAAAGCCTCGCCGCCGCGATCAAAGCAGTGCTCCAGGCCGCGATCATCCAGGGCGGCACCACCCTGCGGGATTTTCAGCGTGAAGACGGCCAGCCCGGCTACTTCGCCCAGGAACTGCAGGTCTACGGTAAGGCCGGCGCACCCTGCCCGGCCTGCGGAACGACCCTGAAAGGCAGCACACTGGGGCAGCGTTCCACCACCCATTGCCCCCACTGTCAGCGCTAACGAAATTGCGACATCACATTGATTTATTGGGTGCTCTCCACTAGCATGCGCTGGTTTTCCCAAACGTGACTGCCCATGGATATCACCCGGATTCGAGACCTCATTGCCGATGACATGGAGGCGGTAAACCGCCTGATCATCGAGCAACTCAAATCGGATGTGGTGCTGATCAATCAGATCGGCGCCTACATCGTACACAGCGGGGGCAAACGCCTGCGGCCCATGATCGTGTTGCTGGCCGCCCGGGCCTGCGGTTACACCGCGCAGCGGCACATCGACCTGGCCGCCATCATCGAGTTCATCCACACCGCCACCCTGCTGCACGACGATGTGGTTGACGGCTCCGACCTGCGCCGCAACCGGGAGACCGCCAACGCAGTGTGGGGCAACGAGGCCAGCGTGCTGGTAGGAGATTTTCTCTACTCCCGCGCCTTCGAAATGATGGTCTCGGTGGGCCGTATGCCGGTCATGGACATCCTCTCCCACGCCACCAACCGTATCGCGGAAGGCGAGGTGCTGCAGTTGCTCAACGTGCACAACCCAGAGGCCACCGAAGCGGAATACATGGAGGTCATCAAGCGCAAGACCGCCACCCTGTTCGAGGCCGGCGCACGACTTGGCGGTGTCATCGCCGATGCCCCGCCGGAGATGCAGCAGGCGTTAGCCGACTATGGTCTGCATCTGGGTATCGCCTTCCAACTGGTGGACGACGCCCTGGACTACCAATCGGACAACCACGAGATCGGCAAGAACATCGGCGACGACCTGGCCGAAGGCAAACCGACCCTGCCACTGATCGAATCCCTGAAGCAAGCCGCCCCGGAACAGCGCACCCGTCTCAGCCACGTCATCGAGAACGGTGGCCTGGAAGAGATCGACTTCGTCATGCAGATGATCCAGGAGAGCGGCGCCATCGACTACACCATCAATCTTGCCCGCCAGGAAGCGGAACAGGCCAAACAGGCCCTGCAAAACCTGCCAGAAGGCCCTTACAAAGAGGCCCTGCTGCAGGTGGCGGATTTTTCAGTCGCCCGAACCCATTGAATCGGCCGAACGATTCCGCTACTATTCACGGCTCGCTGCGCTGGGCTCAGGTCCAACCAGTCGACATTACGGGGTGTAGCTCAGCCTGGTAGAGCACTGTCTTCGGGAGGCAGGGGCCGGAGGTTCGAATCCTCTCACCCCGACCAAATCGCTTTATCCATAAAGTGCGTAGGGTCGTTTTCTCATTTCCTTCCTGGAATCGGGATTTTCTTTCCCCTTCAAATTCCCGCTCGACTCAAGTCGCGACCATCGCAACTTAATCGAATCTGGATCCAAGTGTTCAACATTCAAGGATAGAAATGAAACACCTGATAAGACCTCTCACGCGCTCCGCAATCACAGCGTTCATTAGCTTAGCCTCAACAACCGCCTACTCCACCGACTGGGCGCAATACATTGGCTTCTCCTATATATCCGGCGCCCAGAATGTCTGGGACTGGTACGACGACAACTTCCACTTCGTGGATGGCCGGGGCGTATTCGGCCTGGATTTCTCATACCGCTACGCCATATTGTTCGAGTCGGACCTCCGCTTCGATGCCAGCCTGGGTCCCGTAGTGGCGATCAATGGCGACATCCATTACCACGACCTCCCCTTCCAACTCACCCTCGGATACGACTTTCCACTCACCTCGGAATTTCGAACTTACGCGCGACTGGGCGCCAGCTATCACTTCAATGATGGGGACTACATCAAGAACAGGGCGGGATATGGCGCTTTCGGCGCAGTCGGGTTCGAATACGGCAAGCCCGGCCCCGGCAGTTTCTTCATGGAAGCCTCTTATGACAACGCGAAAGCGACTTTCCTTGTTGATGAGGGCCTTGAATTCTTAGGCGACCATCACGTCAGAGAGAATCGTTATTCAAAAGATACAATCGAGGTGAGCGCCTTTCAATTGACTGTGGGATTTCGTTTCTAATCGACACAGAAAGCATCTAAACGATCTTTAGTTTTATGAATTGCACAACATAATTTTGCGTGATAGCTTACCGACGGCTGCAAGGTCAGGATTGATCAGGCAGCGTTTTACTTAGCCGATCAGAAATCAGCTACCCATAGCTGAATGAAGTAAACCAAGGAAGTAACATGGAACGTTTTAGGGACGAATCAGAAATCACCTCAAGCGCCTTGCGCCCCCTCGCTCGACGACTCG